>JBHHVG010000270.1:0-4954 GCA_046754165.1 Myxococcota bacterium | reverse complement strand
GGTCAGTGGGCGACCACGGCGCACACGGGTACGCGGACGTTGTGCACTTCGGGCCACCACGGTGGGAGCATAGCCGCTAGTCGAGGGTTGAGCCGTCGGGGATGTCGCGCCCGCGCAGGAATGCGGCGGTATCGAGGGAGCGACCGCCAGGTCGCTGGAGACGGTCGGGGACGAGCCAGCCTCTTCCCGTCGCGATTCGCAGCGCGCCGGATGCGGCCCGCACGGTTCCGGGCGGGGCGTCGACCGGATCGTCGATGGACCGCGCCGCCAGGATGCGCAGGGTCTCGCCGTCGAGCAGCCCGAAGGCGCCGGGCGCCGGCGCCAGCGCCCGCACCCGGCGCGCCAACGCCTCCGCGGTTAGGGACCAGTCGAGCCGCCCGTCTTCGCGCCCGATCTTCGGCGCCTCGGTGGCGTCGTCGTCGTCCTGGGGCGTCCATTCCTCGGTGCCGGCGGCGATGGAGTCGAGGACCTCCATCACGGCCTCGGCCGTCAGGGCGGCGATGCGCGCCGCCAGCTCGCCGGCGTTCTCGTTGGCGCGGATCGGGGTCTGGCGGGTCAGCGCGACCGGCCCCGCGTCCATGCGGCGCTCGACGCGCATGATCGACACACCGGTCACGGGGTCGCCGGCCAGGATGGCGCGCTGGATGGGGGCGGCACCGCGGTGGCGCGGCAGCAGGCTGGCGTGCCCGTTGATCAGATAGCCCAGGGAGGGGAGCTCGCGGTCGTGCTTGGGCAGGAACTGGCCGAAGGCCACCACGACACCCAGATCGGGAGCGAGGGCCGTCAGCTCCGTGACGACCTCCGGGTCACCCACCCGCTGCGGGCGCAGCAGGGGCCGCCCTTCGCGCAGGGCGACCTCGGAGATGGGGGAGGGCGAGGCCCTTCGCCCGCGGCCCCGCTTGCGGTCCGGCTGGCTCACCACGGCGACCGTCTCGTGGGGGCCCGCCAGCAGCGCCTCGAGCGAGGGGACGGCGAACTCCGGGGTTCCGAAGAAGGCGATGCGGAGGCGCCGGTCGGCCAGGACTAGGCCTCTTCGAGCTCGCGGCGCAGCTGCTTCTTGCGCCGGTTCACGTAGAGGTTCCGCTTGAGTCGGCTGATGCGATCGATGAAGAGCACGCCGTCGAGGTGGTCGACCTCGTGCTGGAAGCAGACGGCCTGGAGCTCGCTGGCGTCGATCACGACCTCCTCACCCTCGAGGTCGAGCGCGGTCAGGCGCACGTGCAACGAGCGTTCGACCTCCGCTTCGAAGTCCGGAACCGAGAGACACCCCTCGGTCCAGGTGATCGTGTCCCTGCGCAGGGAGAGCTCGGGATTGACCAGCACGAGCGGATCGCGCTCCGCGTCCTCCTGGTTCCAGGCGGTGTCGACCACGATGAGGCGCAGAGGTACGCCCACCTGAGGCGCCGCAAGTCCGATGCCCGGCTCGTCGTACATCACCTCGCACATGTCCCCGGCGAGGGCGCGAATCTCGTCCGTGATCTCGGTAATGGATTTCGAGACCTCGCGCAGACGCTTGTCGGGGAATGTCAGGACTTCGCGTAGAGCCATGGTCCCAGGGAGTGTGGGGCATTTCCCAGCCGGGCGCCTCGCGGCGTTCATAGCATGTTGGTCGGATTCACGTCCACGCTGGCCGACACGCCCGCCGGCAACGCGGCGGCCGCGGCGACCAGACGCACCGCCACGCGCTCGATCGGCGCGGACTCCCGCGCCCTGGCGAGCAGCTGGAAGCGGTAACGACCGCGCAGCCGCGCCAGCGGGCAAGGTGCCGGCCCCAGCAGCTCGACGTCGCCGACGCCCGGGTCGGCCCGCGCCACGGCCGCGAGCTCGCCCGCCGCCGCGCGGGCAGCTGCTTCGTCCTCGGCGGACACGACGGCGTGCACGAGCTGCCCGAAGGGCGGATAGCCCAGGGCCGCGCGGTGGCGGATCTCCTCGGCGTAGAACGACTCGTAGTCGTGGCGGATCACCGGCCGGATGGCGTAGTGGTCGGGTGAGAAGGTCTGGATCACGACCCGCCCGGGCTCGTCCCCGCGGCCGGCGCGCCCGGCGACCTGGGTCAGCAGATGGAAGCTGCGTTCGGCGGCACGGAAGTCCGGAAGGTGCAGGCCGATGTCCGCGAGCACGACGCCCACCAAGCGGACGCCCGGGTAGTCGTGTCCCTTGGCGATCATCTGGGTGCCGATCAGTACGTCGATCTCGCCGGCGCGCAGGCGCTTCAGCACGCCGACCGTGAAGCCGCGTCGCCCGGCGGTGTCCCGGTCGAGGCGTTCGATGCGGCAGTCCGGGAAGTGGCTGCGCACCTCCTCCTCGAGGCGTTGGGTGCCGACGCCGCTGAGCGCCGCCTCTTCGGCGCCACAGCTCGGGCAGCGCACCGGCGGGTCGGTGCGATAGTCGCAGTAGTGGCAGTGCAGCCGCTGGTCGCTGGAGTGGTAGACCAGCGAGATGTCGCAGTGCTCGCAGTGCCAGGCGTTGCCACATTCGAAGCACATCACTCGGGTCGCGAAGCCGCGGCGGTTGTGCAGCAGCAGCGTCTGCCCACGGTCTGCGAGGGTCTGCCGCATGGCGCGCAGCAGCGGACGGCTCAGGATCACGCGGCGACCGCGGGGCGCGGCGTTGCGCTCGGCAGCCAGGTCGACGATCTCCACGGAGGGCAGCGGGCGGTCACCGATGCGATGGGCCAGCACGATGCGGCGGATGTCTCCCCGGTCCGCCGCGCGCCGCGTCTCGAGGGATGGAGTCGCCGACCCGAGCACCACGGGGCAGCGCGCCGCGGCGGCGCGGCGCAGGGCCAGATCGCGGGCGTGGTAGCGGAAGCCCTCGTCATTCTTGTAGGCCGGGTCGTGCTCCTCGTCGATCACGATCAGCCCCAGATCGTCGAGCGGCGCGAACAACGCCGAGCGTGCCCCGATCGCGAGCCGGGTCCCGCCCCGGTGCAGCCGCTGCCACTGCTCCAGGCGCTCGCCCGGGCGCAGGCCGCTGTGGAGCACGGCCAGGTCGTCGCCGAAGCGCCCGCGCAGCCGCGCGAGGATCTGGTGGGTCAGGGCGATCTCGGGCACCAGGACCAGCGCTTGTCGGCCGATCGCGAGCGCCGCCTCGATGGCGTGGAGGTAGACCTCGGTCTTTCCGCTGCCCGTGACGCCGTGCAGCAGCAGCGTCTCGGCCCGCTGCAGGCGCACCGCATCGACGATGGATTCGACCGCCGCGGCCTGGTCCGCCGTGAGGACCACGCGGCCCGCGGGCTCGAGGGCGGAGCCGAGCACGTCGCGGGGCGCGCTTCGCTCCCGTACCGCCACGAGCCTCCGTCGGGCCAGGGCCCGCAGGGCCGCGCCGGCCCCGGCGAGCTCCCGGCGCAGGATTTCCACCGCTACTTCGCCTCCTTCCGCGACCCGCCGGAGCACCGCCGCCTGCGCCGGCGCCCGCAGCAACACGCCGTCGAGCGCTGCTTTGACGTCGACGCCGGGAAGGATCGCCGCGACGCGGGCGGTGGCCGCCCGCGCCCGCGCGGATACCTCCACGCCGGTGGCGACGGCGAGCCCGTCGCGGACGAGCTCGCGCAGGGCCGCGGCGCTCTCCCCGCCCCGACGTCGCCGGAGCCAGGCGGCGCTGCGCGCCTCCGCGAGCAGGTCGTCGAGGATCGCCCCGGCCGGCCCGCGCAGCGCGCCGGCTGCGAGCGCCTCCCGCCCGCGCGGCGTGATCGCGAAGCCGCCGGTGACCCGGGGCGCCGAGCCCGCGGGCAGTGCCGACGCGAGGGCAATGCCAATTGGGCAGTGAACTTTGCGCGCTGTTTCGCGTAGGATGGAGAGCATCGCGCCCGACATCACCGGTTCTGGGTCGACCACCTTTTCGATGGAGTGCAGTTGACCGCGGAACTCGCTGCTTCGTTGACGCGAAACCACAATGCCGGTGAGGTGTCGGTCTCGAAAGCGTACCTGGACGCGGTGGCCGGGCTGTGCCGCATCCGTGAGCTCGGCGGGCACCGCGTAGTCGAAGAGTTCGTCGACGGGCACCGGAAGGGCTACGCGGGCGACGTCGTCCGCATCGACCGCGAAGAGGGATTGGGCCATGGCTGAATTGTATGCGGTGAACGGCACCGCGTCGCGCGTCGAGGTCCGGGTGAATCGACGCGGTCGCGCCCTTCGCATCAACGGTACCCTCGCCTCCTGGTACCGGCCCGGTTGTGCGACGACCGGGCCGGTGTGGGACGCGCTGGCCGCGCCGCTGTTGTTGCTGCCGCCGGCGCGGCGCCGCTCCGTGTTGATCCTCGGGCTGGGGGGCGGCAGCGTGGCACGCATCGCGCGGATGCTGGCGCCGCGCGCGCAGATCGTCGGGGTCGAACTCGACGAGAGCGTCGTGAGCGCCGCGCGCGAGCATTTCGACCTCGACGAGATCGGCGTGCACGTCGTCCTGGACGACGCCAAACGCTATCTCGCGCGCACCCGGCGCCGCTTCGACGCCGTCATCGAAGACGTCTTCGTGGGGAATGCGCGCGCCATCCGCAAGCCGGACTGGCTGCCCGCGCCGGGTCTGGCCCGCGCCGCGCGCCACGTCGCTCGAGATGGCATCCTCGTGAGCAATACCATCGACGAGACCGGAGAGGTCGTGTCGGAGATGCGGCGGCTCTATGCCTCCACGCTCGGAATCGACGTCGAGGGCTACGACAACCGCATCGTCGTCGGCGGGCCATCGGTGATCAGTGGACGGCTGATGCGCGCGGTGGTCAGCGCCGACCCCACCCTGGCCCAGATCGGTCGGCGGCTGCGCTTCCGTCGGCTCAGCGGCCGTTGTTCAGGAACTGCACCACGATCTGGTTGAACTGCTCCGCCGACTCGACCATCACGAGGTGCGCGGCGTAGCTCATCGTGACGAGTTGGGCCCCGGGAATGGCGTCGGCGAGCTGACGGTGCATGTGTGGCGGCGTGAGCTGGTCGTGCGCGCCGCACAGCACCAACGTGGCTTG
>JBHHVG010000269.1:0-4954 GCA_046754165.1 Myxococcota bacterium | reverse complement strand
GGTTTCGCCATGCCTGTCAGCTTTCCCGAGCTCGTCGGCTCCGTCGGCGTGTTCGTGTTGTTGGTCGCGTTCTTCTTGAATCTCTTCGGGCGATTGCGGCACACCGCGCGGACCTACCAGCTCATGAACGCGGTCGGCGCCGGGCTCTCGTGCTATGCGTCGTATTTGATTGGGTTTTTCCCGTTCGTGATCCTCGAAGCGACGTGGAGTATCGTCGCCCTGGTGGCGCTCTACCGCCCTGGGCCGCTGGGCTCGGGCATGGTCGACGACTTCATCAACCGCAAGAACGGCCTGACCAACGTCGAGTACCTGCTTCCAGAGCTCGAGGAGCTCACCGCCGAGACGCTCGGCGTGATCGTCTACCAGGATCAGGTGCTCCAGATCGCCAACCGCCTGGCGGGCTACAGCCTGGGTGAGGCGGACCTGCTCCGCCGCGCCATGGGCAAGAAGAAGCCCAAAGAGATGGAGCGCCAGCGGGTGCGTTTCGTCGAGGGGGCGGTGGAGCGCAACATCGATCGCCAGAAGGCCGAGCAGGTCTTCCAGCTCATGGCGGAGTTCGCGGGCTACGGCTTCGCGAAATCGCATTCGACCGCGTACGCGCTGATCACCTACCAGACCGCCTACTTGAAGGCGAACCACACCCGCGAGTACATGGCGGCCCTCATGACGACGGAGTCGGGCAACCACGACAAGATCGGCCGCTACATCAGCCACTGCTGTCAGCTCGGCATCGACGTGCTGCGCCCGGACGTGAACCAGTCGTCGCGCGACTTCACGGTGGTGGAGGAGGGCGTGCGCTTCGGGCTCGCCGGTGTGAAGAACGTCGGCGAAGGCGCGATCGACTCGATCCTGGAGGCCCGGGGAGACGGCTTCGAAGATCTCTACGACTTCGCCTCGCGGATCGATGGCCGGCGCGTCAATCGGCGGGTGGTCGAGAGCCTCGTCAAGTGCGGTGCCTTCGACGGCCTGCACGACAACCGCAACGCGGTCTGGACTGGGCTCGATGCCGCACTCGAAGCGGGCGCGGCCCAGCAGCGCGACCGGGAGATCGGCCAGGAGAGCCTCTTCGGGGCGACCGGTGCGGCGCAGGCCCTCTCGGCGGCCCTGCCAGACGCGCCGCTCTGGACCGATCGCCAGCGCCTCGAGTACGAAAAGGAGGTGCTGGGCTTCTACGTCTCGGGCCACCCGCTCGCCGCGGTGATGCCGAAGCTGCGGCAGTTCACCGACATCACCGCCGACGCGACCGAGGGCCGCGACGGTCGCGACGTGCGGGCCGGGGGCCTCATCACGTCGATTCGAGAGACGCGCACCCGCCGCGGCGCGCTGATGGCCTTCGCGACCCTCGAAGACTTGAGCGGATCCTTCGACCTGGTCGTCTTCAGCGAGCCCTTTGCCCAGTACGGTGGGTTGCTGCGGGTCGCGGCCTCCGATTCGGACGGCGAGGGCCCGAAGCCGTTGCTGATCGAAGGGACCCTCGAGGCGGGAGATCCGCCCAAGATCCTGGTGCGCTCGGTGCTCGAGCTCGAACGGGCCGAGGAGAAGCTCTCGACCCAGCTGCGCGTGCGCGTGACCGCTGCCGAGGCCACCGGGGATCGGCTGGCGGCGTTGAAGGGGATGCTCGAGCGCCATCCCGGCGGGTGCGAGGTCGTGCTGCAGCTGCTGATTCCCGATGAGAGCGAGACGTGGATCGCGCTGCCGGGCCTCGAAGTGCGCCCGAACGACGCGCTGCGCGAGGAGCTGAACGGCCTGTTCGGGCGGGTCGTCACGGAGATCGAAGCGTGATGCAGCGATGGCGAGCGTGGGGCGCCGGTTGGGTGGCCGCGTCGCTCCTGGCCGGTGTGGCCGCGGCCGAGGTGCGCCAGATCGAGGCCGAGGGCATCGTGCCGCTGGCCCCGGGTGCGCGGCACCGCACGCCGCCCCGGGACGAAGCGGTACGGCGGGCGCTCAACGAGGCGGTCCGCAGGGTCGCACTCGACCTGGTGCCGGACCTGTCCCCCGAATCCGCCGCGGAGTTCCTGCCCGAGGTGCTGGGAGACGAGCCCTTCGTCTACACCACCCGCTTTCGCATCATCGAGGACCGCGGAGATCGCCCGGCCATCGCGAGCGACGACCCCGACGTGGCGGTCGAGTACGTCGTCCTGGTCGAAGCCCACATCGACGCCGACCGGGTGGAGGCGCGCCTGGCCGAGGCGGGGCTGCTCCGCGACCGCCGCGACGAGCCGGCAGGTCCGGACGTACTGCTGGTGCTCCAGGGAGTCGACGACTTTGCGGCCTACTCGGCGCTGCGCCGGACGCTGGAGGATGACGTCCGGGTCGAGTCGGCCCTGCCGATTCGCATGGAGCGGAACCGGGTCGTGCTCCAGGTGGTCGCCTCCCGCGGGACCCAGCGGCTGCTGGAGGACCTGCTCCGGGCCGCGCCGCCGGAGCTCGTGATCACCCCCCTCGACGCCCAGGACGGGATCCTGACCGTCCGGATCGCCCTCGACCCGTCGCTGGCGGAGACGGCTCCGGAGCGCGCTCCGGCGGGGTTTGGCGGGCCGCCGGCGCGCGATTGACACGATAATTCGAAATCGCTATTGAATTCGCGTCCTTACGGACGGATTGGCACGTAGCTCAGTGGGAGAGCGCCGCCTTGACACGGCGGAGGTCGGCAGTTCAATCCTGCCCGTGCCAACCATCACCCAATAGGCACCCCGTCGGCGGGCCGCGCGAGCGTCTCGCGCCGCCCGGCGTGGGGCAGTTCGGGTAGAGAAGCACAGATGACCTGCTCGCATTCATGAGTGAGATCGAAGTCCGGCTGCCCGATGGCAAGACGCTCTCGATGCCCGCAGGTTCCACGGTCCTGAACGTTGCCGAACGCATTGGGAAGGGTCTGGCTCGCGCCGCCCTCGCGGGCCGGGTCGAGGGTCGCCTCGTCGATCTCCGGGTTTCCCTCGAGGCCGACGCCGCGGTGCAGATCATCACCGACAAGAGCCCCGAAGCCGGTGAGGTGATCCGCCACTCGGCGGAACACGTCATGGCCGACGCGGTCACGCGGCTCTTTCCCGGCACCCAGATCGACGTGGGCCGCAGCGACCACTCCGAGAAGTTCCAGTACGACTTCTTCGTGGAGCGGCCCTTTACACCCGACGACCTCGAGTGCATCGAGAAGGTAATGGACAAGATCATCGGCGAGAACGCGGTCTTCGAGCGCGAGGTGCTCGGGCGGGAGGAGGCGCGCGCCCTGTTCGCGGGGATGGGCGAGAAGCTGAAGGTCTCACGCCTGGACGACATCCCGGACGGCGAGGTCATCACGGTGTTTCGCCACGGCAACTTCGTCGATCTCTGCCGCGGACCCCACGTCCAGCGCGCCGGCCAGATCGGCGCCTTCAAGCTGACCGAGGCCGCGGGCTCCTATTGGAGGGGCGACGAGCGCAACCCCATGCTTCAGCGGATCTACGGTACGGCCTTCGCGAGCAAGCAGGAGCTCGAAGCGCACGTCGCCGCCGTCGAAGAGGCCCGCCGGCGTGATCATCGCCGCGTCGGCGTGGATCTCGACCTCTTCATGATCGACCCGATTTCCCCGGGCAGCCCCTTCTACCTGCCCAAGGGCATGATTCTCTACAACGGGCTCGTGGACTACATCCGCGATCTCTACCCGCGGTACGGCTACCAGGAGGTGATGACGCCGCAGATCTTCCGGACCGAGATCTTCAAGACCTCCGGCCATTACGAGCTCTTCAAGGACGACATGTTCCTGATGCAGGGGGACGAGGGCGAGGAGCTGGGCGTGAAGCCGATGAACTGCCCGGGCCACTGCCTGCTCTTCGGCTCGCGCAAGCGCTCGTATCGGGAGCTGCCCCTGCGCTTTGCCGAGTTCACCCGTCTGCACCGCAACGAGCGCAGCGGCACCCTGACGGGGCTGTCGCGCGTGCGCTCCATGGCGCAGGACGATGCGCACATCTATTGCGAGCCGGAGCAGGTGGAGGAAGAGTCGGTTCGCTTCTTCGACATGACCCGCGAGGTCTACACGGCGCTGGGTCTCGAAGGGGTCGAGGTCGGAGTCTCGACCCGGCCCGAAAGCGGCTTCGCCGGCGAGCTCGGTGACTGGGAGGTCGCCCAGAAGACGCTGATCGCCTCGGTCGAGGCCGCCGGCTTCGACTGCGTGATCAAGCCTGGAGACGCCGCCTTCTACGGGCCCAAGATCGAGTGCGACTTCCGGGACGTCCTGGGACGTCCCTGGACGCTGTCGACCCTCCAGATCGACGTCTCCATGCCGACGCGCTTCGGCCTCCAGTATGTCGGCCGGGACGGCGAGATGCACCGGCCGTCCATGCTGCACCGGGCGATCCTCGGGTCCCTCGAGCGCTTCATCGCGCTCTACGTCGAGATGACGGGCGGAGACTTCCCCTTCTGGCTGGCGCCGGTGCAGGTGGCGGTGCTGCCCATCGCGGAGCGTCATCTGGGGTACGCGCGGGAAGTCGGGGCTAAGCTCTCCGGCGCCCGCATTCGCGTCGAGGTGGACGACCGCGGCGAGAAGCTCGGCTTCAAGATTCGTGACGCAGAAGTGCACAAGGTCCCGTTGATGCTCGTCGTGGGTGACAAGGAGATGAAGTCCCAGACGGTGACGCAACGCCGTCGACACGGTACGCAACAGTCGAGCGACGCCATTGCAGTGGATACCCTGGTGGCGGAGCTCTCCATCGAAAACGAGGAACGGCGCGCGCGCAGCGCGTCCTAGGAGGAAATCGGTCTGGCAGATCAAAGAAGGGCTGGCAAGGACGAAGGCCCGCGGATCAACGAGAGAATCAGGGTGCTGGAGGTTCGCGTAATCGGAGACGACGGCGAACAGCTGGGCGTGATGAGCCCCGAGCAGGCGATCGCTCGCGCGGAGGAGGTCGGACTCGACGTCGTCGAGGTCGCCCCGAACTCGAAGCCTCCCGTGTGTCGGATCATGGACTACGGGAAGTACAAG
>JBHHVG010000268.1:0-4978 GCA_046754165.1 Myxococcota bacterium | reverse complement strand
GAAGCTGGGCGAGGTCGAGACGGCCTACTTCTTTCGCAAGTTCGGAGTGAATGTCACGGAACGCTTCGCGGCGCCGCTCCGGCGGCACCAGCGCGACGGCCTCCTCGGTTTCGCCGACGGCAGGATCGTCCTGACCCGCGCCGGCCTGCTTCGGGTCGACCGCCTGCTGCACGACTTCTTCCTCGAGGAGCACCGGGCATCGTGAGGTGGTCGCTCCTCGCACCTGCCCTTCTCCTGGCGTGTCCCATGCCGGCGCAGGACGAGGGCTGGCCCTCGTGGCGGGGCCCGCTCGGCACCGGCGTCTCGCCGGGCGCCGACCCGCCCGTCCGCTGGAGCGAGACCGAGAACCTCCGCTGGAAGATCGAGCTGCCGGGCCGGGGGCACGCGACGCCGATCATCCAGGGCAGGCGCGTCTTCATCGCGACCGCCATTCCCTACGGGGACAGGCTGGATCCCCTTCCCGACGATGCGCCCGGCGCACGACAACGCGCCGGTGACCCGGCGCCAGGAGTTCGCGGTCCTGGCCATCGACCGCCTGAGCGGGAAGACTCTCTGGAAGCGGATCCTGCGCAAGGGGCTGCCGCACGCGGGCGCGCACAAGACCGGAACCCTGGCCTCGGCCTCGCCGGTCACGGATGGCGAGCACCTTCTGGTCTCCTTCGGCTCCCAGGGGCTCTACTGCCTCGACCTGGACGGCGAGCTCCAGTGGCAGAAGGATCTGGGCGACATGCAGGTCAAGCACGGCCACGGGGAAGGCAGCTCTCCGGTGCTCCACGGCGAAACGGTCGTCGTCAACTGGGACCACGAAGGTCAGTCGTTCCTGGTGGCCCTGGACAAGCGGAGCGGCAAGGAGCTCTGGCGCGCCCTGCGCAACGAGGTCACCTCCTGGTCGACGCCGATCGTCGTCGCAGACGGCGACTCGCCCCAGGTCATCGTCAGCGGGACCAAGCGCGTGCGCGGCTACGACCTCAGGACCGGCGAGGTCATCTGGGAGTGCGGCGGCCTGTCCCACAACATCGTCGCCTCGCCGGTCGCGGCGGACGGGATGGTGTTCGTCGCCAGCAGCTACGAGAAGCGGGCCATGCTGGCCATCCGGCTCGACGGGGCCGAGGGCGACATCACCGGCACCGACCGGGTGGCGTGGGTTCGCAGACGCCGAACGCCCTACATTCCATCCCCCTTGCTCTACCGCGGCTGGCTCTACTTCCTCAGCCACTACCAGGGGATCCTTTCGCGGGTAAAGGCCGAGACCGGCGAGGAGCCCCATGGTCCGTTCCGGCTCCGCGGGATGTATGACATCTACGCCTCCCCGGTCGCTGCCGCGGGCCGCGTCTACATCACGGATCGCGATGGGACGACCGCCGTGCTCGGCCATGGCGCAGACAAGCTCGAGGTCCTCGCGGTCAACCGGCTCGAGGACAGCTTCAGCGCATCGGCCGCAGTCGCCGGCAAGGAGCTCTACCTGCGCGGGGAGCGCTATCTCTACTGCATTGCGAAGGACTAGTGTCCTGCGGTACGATCCCCGCGCGTGGCGTGAAACGAAGGAAATGCAGCTTGCACGATACTCGGCCGTCGTTGTCCTGGCCCTCGCGGCCAGCGAGGCAACGTCCCAGAACTGGCCGCAGTTCCGCGGTCCGCGCGCGTCGGGCGTGGCCGAAGGTCCCCCGACGCCGGTCCGCTGGGACGTCGAGAAGGGCGAGAACGTCGCCTGGAAGACTCCGGTTCCCGGCCTGGCGCATTCGAGCCCGGTCATCTGGGGCGGACGCCTGTTCGTGACGAGCGTCGTTCGCGCGAAGGGCAAGGCCGAGCTCTCGAGCCTCTACGGCTCTCCCGGCTACGGCGCGGGAGAGTCGCTCGCGAGCGAGAGCGAGCAGTCCTTCCTGCTCTACTGTCTCGACAAGGACAGCGGAGAGATCCTCTGGAAGCGAACGGCGCACCAGGGCATCCCCAAGGTCAAGCGCCACCCCAAGTCGAGCCACGCGAATCCGACGCCCGCCTGCGACGCGGGGCATGTCGTGGCATGCTTCGGGTCGGAAGGGCTCTACTGCTACGACCACGCGGGCAAGCTCTTGTGGAAGCGCGATCTCGGCGTCCTCAACTCCGGGGCTCCGGGCTACCCCGACAAGGAGGGCTACCAGTGGGGCTTCGCCAGCTCTCCGGTGATCTGGCGAGACCGCGTCTTCGTCCAGTGCGACCACGAAGGCCAGTCCTTCGTCGCCGGATTGAACCTGGACGACGGCGAGGACGTCTGGCGGGTCCCGCGCGAGGAGAACTCGACCTGGTGCACGCCCACCGTGCACGCGAGCGCGGCCGGCGGCCAGCTGATCCTCAACGGCTACCGCCACATCGGCGGCTATGACCTCGCGAGCGGCAAGGAGATCTGGAAGCTAAGGGGGGGCGGCGACGTACCCGTGCCGACGCCCGTCGTGGCCCACGATCTCGTCTTCCTGACCAGCTCGCACGGGCGCTCCAGGCCGATCCGCGCGGTGCGCGTCGAGGCGCAGGGCCTGCTCGGCTCCGACCCTGGCGAGGAAGAGCACCTGGCCTGGGTCCACCCGCGCCGCGGGATCTACATGCAGACGCCGATTGTCTGCGGGGAGCTGCTCTACCTGTGCAGCGACGGCGGGGTGCTCGCCTGCTACGACGCGGTATCCGGCAGGAAGGTCTACCGCGAGCGCCTCGGCGCAGGCCGGACGGGCTTCTCGGCCTCGGCGGTCGCCTGCGACGGCAAGCTCTACTTCTCCGGAGAGAACGGCGAGATCTTCGTGCTCGAGGTCGGACCCGAGTTCCGGGTCCTCGCGGTCAACGACATGGGCGACACCTGCCTGGCCACGCCGGCCATCTCCGACGGCACGCTGTTCTTCCGCACCCGCCATCGCGTCGTTGCGGTCCGATAGACTCCATGACCTACGAGTTCAAGACACAGCGGCGGGTCGAGTTCGCCGAGACCGACATGGCCGGCATCCTGCACTTCTCGAACTACTTCCGCTACATGGAGGAGACGGAGCACGCGTTCTTCCGCTCGATGGGCTTTCGCGTGCACACGGCTTCCGAGTCGGGTGCCTGGGGCTGGGTGCGGTCGAAGGCCGCGTGCGATTTCCGCGAGCCACTCCGCTACGAAGAGCTGGTCGAGCTCCATCTGCTGGTGCGCGAAAAGCGGAGTAAATCCATCGAGTATCTGTTCCGGTTCCGGAAGCTCGAGCCTTCCAAGGTCGAGGTCGCGCGCGGCACGATGGTCGTCGTCTGCGTGTCGAAGTTTCCCGACGAGGGCCGTTTCGAGTCCATGAACATTCCGCCGGAGCTGGATGCGCGCATCGAGGCCGCGCCGCCTGATCTTCTCACCTGAACAGACGCCATGCGACAACAGCGTGAGAATGCCCGATGACCGGGGCCTCCGCGATCGAGCTGATCGGGCTCCGCAAGGAGTTCCCGGACCGCCAGAAGACCGTCGTCGCCGTTGCCGGCCTCGATCTGACCGTGCGCCGGGGCGAGGTCTTCGGACTGCTCGGGCCGAACGGCGCCGGCAAGACGACGACCGTGGAGATCTGCGAGGGTCTCCAGCGGCCGAGCTCGGGAACGGTGCGAGTGCTAGGCCACACCTGGAACGGCGGCGACGCCGGAGACGTCCGCCAGCGGATCGGGGTCTCGTTGCAGGAGACCAGATTCTTCGACAAGCAGACCGTCCGCGAGCTCCTGGAGCTGTTCCGTGCCTTCTACGTGAGCGGCCGCACGGCGGAGGAGGCGATCGAGCTCGTCGGACTGGAGAACAAGGCCGAGACTCGAAGCGCGAAGCTTTCCGGCGGCCAGCGCCAGCGCCTCGCGGGCGCGACCGCGCTCGTTGGCAACCCCGAGCTCCTCTTCCTCGACGAGCCGACGACCGGGCTCGACCCGGCGTCGCGCCGCGGACTCTGGGACGTCATCCAGAGTTTCCGGAGTGGGGGAGGCACCGTCCTCTTGACGACGCATTACATGGAGGAAGCCGAGCAGCTCTGCGATCGCGTCGGCGTCATGGACCAGGGCAAGCTGGTTGCGCTGGACACGCCCAAGGGGCTCGTCCGTTCGCTCGACGGCGGCTACGTGGTCCGGGTCGAAGCTTCCGAGTTCGGCGACGCGGTCGAGAGCGATGTGCGCGAGCATGTTCCGGGCATCCGGCGACTGCACCGCTCGGATGGACGCCTCAGCTTGACGGTCGATGCTCCACACGAGGCGGTTCCAGCGTTGATCGCGCTGCTCGAGAAGCACCAGGTCCGGATGTCCGACCTCCATACGCACCACACGAGCCTCGACGACGTGTTCATCCATCTGACCGGGCGCAGCTTCGAGGAGGCGGACGGCTGATGCGGCCTCGCGTGCTGAAGGCGATCGCGGCGACGATGTTCCGCGAGTACTGGAGGACTCCCGAGGCGATCTTCTGGACCTACTGCTTCCCGATCCTGATGGCGGTCGCGCTCGGCGTCGCGTTCGGCTCCGACGAGAAGGCCCCGTTGCCGATCGTCGTCGAGGAGTCGACCGGGCAAGACGGCTCGGGTGACGAGCCCTGGCTGGTCAAGCTGCGGCAGGATCCGCGGCTGTCGGTCGAAACGGCACCGAACGCAGAAGCGGCCGAAGGCTACCGCCGCGGGCGCTACCTGGCATGGATCCAGCGGGAAGAAGGCCGCCCCCGGATCGTCGTCGATCCAGCGCGACCCGACACCGAGCTGGTCCGGCTGGTCGTAGCGCGCGCGCTCGCGCCGCCGCGGGCCGAAGGGCTCCGAGTCGTCACGCTGAACGCCCCGGGCTCGCGCTACATCGACTGGCTGATCCCGGGGTTGATCGGTCTCAACCTGCTCGGTGCTGGGCTGTGGGGAATCGGATTCAACCTCGTGCAGATGCGCATCGGCAACACGTTACGGCGTCTCATGGTGACCCCGATGGGCCGGGCCGAGTTCCTGCTCGCGTTCATGCTGAGCCGTCTCGTCCTGGTCGTGCCGGAAGCCGC
>JBHHVG010000267.1:0-4983 GCA_046754165.1 Myxococcota bacterium | reverse complement strand
CGTGTGGGTGCCCAGGACGGCTCGCTCACCGGACGGCGAGACCGCCGCGGCGGTCCAGCGGAAGGAGCGCCGACAGCAGCGCGATCCAGCACTCCACCATCAGCAGGCACACCAGGAACCACGTCGCCCAGTCGAGCGTCGGCTGACCGTAGAGGTACGCCTCGAGCAGCATCCTCCACTCGGGACTCGGACCGAGCATCCAGAACCAGAGCGGCAAGAGCAGTGCGCTGAAGCTCGCGACCGGCAGCAGGCGGGCACGCAACTTCCCGCCGAGCCAACGCGCCGGGCCAGCGCGACGCGGTCGCCAGAAGATTCCGGCCAGGAAGAAGAACAGGGGCATGTGGAAGGCGTAGACCCACTTCCACTGGAGCTGGGCCGGATCGCTGCCCGCCCCCGCGAGCTTCTCCATGAAGTGGCCGTAGAAGACCAGCGCGATGCCCAGGCCCCGCGCCACATCGAGCCCCAGGCTCCTGCCCCGCTTCGCACCCATCCCCGCATGCTACCCCGCAAGCGCGCGCCGTTGAAGATCTTTTCCGGGCGCCCCGGCACGAGGCCGCGCGGCTGTCGGCTACAGACGCGACCCCGGACGCCCGATGACAAGGCGTTGGAGTGCCCGGAATGAGCGAGCCCCGCGTCCTGCCCGTTGGCGGGGACGACCTTGAATTCGACCCCATCGACCGCTCGGCCGACCGTTCACGACGGATCCGGATCTTCCGGACGACGACCCTGGCACTGTGCTCGATCGCCGCCGTCGCGGTGCTGCAATACTGGCTGCTGGGCCTGCCCGGGATCTCCCTCGCCGCGCTCCTCACCATCGCCGCAGGGCTCGCCAACCTGTTGCTGCTGAAGTGGACCCAGCGCCCCGTCCTGTGCGGGCACATCGGGCTGGCGATCCTGACCTCGCTGTTGATCGTCTCGAACGTCACTTCCGGGGGATTTCACGACCCGAACTTCGCGTGGTTCTACGTCCTGCCCCTCGGCGCCGCGATCATCACCGATCTGCGGGGCGCCGCCGCGTGGCTGGGCGTGACGCTGGCCGTGACCCTCGTGTTCTGGTTGATCGAAGTGGCCGGAACGCCGCTGCCGAACCAGATTCCGCCCGATATGCGCAACGCCCAGGCCCTGTTCAACCGGGTGACCGCGATCCTCGCGTTGTGCTTCGTCTCATCGAGCTTCGTGTTCGGTCAGCGGCGCGCCGAGCGTCGTCTCGCGCGGAGCAATGCCCGGCTCCGCAAGGAGTCGGCCTACGTTCAACTCCTCGAGCACGCGGCCGTCGCGGCCAACGAGGCCTCCTCCCTCGAGCAGGCAATGCAGGAGGGAGTCAAGCGCATCTGCACGGCGATGGCGTGGCCCGTCGGACACATCTACCTCGCGGATGACCAGCGGACCCTGCGGACGGGGCGCGTATTCCACGAAGACGACCCGGACGACTACAGCGAGCTGCGCGAGAAGACGTTGGAGACGACCTTCGCACCGGGGGTGGGCCTGCCCGGACGCGCGCTGAAGACGCGGCGCGCCCAGGCGTACTACGACCTGCCCGCCCAGTCCGATCGCCCGCGGACCGCCCTGGCCCGGAAGCTGGGGCTCCACACCGCCTTCGCGATCCCGGTGCTCGTGCACGGTCGGGCCATCGCCGTGCTCGAATTCGGCGCGCGGGAGAGGCTGTCGCCGAACGATCGACTGCTCGAGGTCCTCGCCCACGTCGGTGTCCAGATCGGCCGCGTGGGAGAGCGGGCGGCCCTCGAGCAGCGGCTGCGCCAATCGCAGAAGCTCGAAGCCGTCGGTCGCCTCGCGGCCGGGGTCGCCCACGAGATCAACAACCCGATGGCGTACGTTCGCAGCAACCTCAACCACCTTCGCAGCGGCTGGCGGGACCTGCGCACGGATGTCGAGAAGGCCGATTCCCTCCAATTCCTCGCCGAACGCTTCGACGAGTGCGAGGACCTGATCGACGAATCCCTCGAGGGCGTCGAACGGACGGTGTCGATCGTACGGGACATGAAGGAGCTGTCGCACGTCGGCGCAAACGCGCGAGAGCCCGCGAATCTGCGGGAGATCGCAGACAGCGCCGTGCGGGTGGCTTCGTCCCGCGCGCCGGTCGGCGTCCAGGTCGAGTGCAGCAATCACGAGGATCTGGGGGCCGTCACGTGTGCGGCCCACCAGATCCACCAGGTGTTGGTGAACCTGGTGGTCAACGCCATCGAGGCCGTCGGATCCGACGGTCGCGTAGTCGTGACGACGCTCCGCGAGGACGACCTGGCGGTCGTGCGAGTCGAAGACGACGGACCGGGCATGACCGAAGACACCCGCGAGCACCTCTTCGACCCCTTCTTCACCACCAAGGCGGCGGGAGAGGGCACGGGGCTCGGCTTGGCGATCTCCTACGAAATCGCGCGCAGCCACGGCGGCGAGATTCGCGTGCGCTCGGCGCCGGGCTTCGGCTCCGTGATGGAGGTCGCGCTGCCCCTGAACAGCGGGAACGTGGAAGCCTAACGCCCCTTCGTCAGCCTCCCCTGGTCGATGAAGCCCCGCATCTTGCCGTCGCCGTCGATCGGCATGCCGTCGGAGTCCCAGAACTCGATGCGGTTGCCGGTTCCGGTCTGGACGTTCACGATCGTATCGCTCACATATCGCAGATCGCGGGCCTTCTCGATGCCTTCCCAGCCGCCGTGCCATTCGCCGGTGAGCGATTCGTCCTCGCTCCAGCGGTGGTTGTGCCAGATCACCTTCCACAGCTCTTCGTGGCGGTCGTAGGCGAACGCGTAGAGCGACACCAGCGTCTGCTTGTCGAGGTAGAGCACCTTCTTGCTGTAGGGGTGGTCGGCGCTCTTCGGCGTCATCTCGATGACGACCGCGTCGCGCAGCTCCCAGCGGTCGTCGGCGTAGGAGACGCCGTAGGGCCCGAAACGGTGGTCCCGTTCGTACGGATACCCCTTCACCCGGGTGTTCATCGGCGCGATGATCCGGCGCTCCCCGAGGCAACGCCAGCGATACTGCGGAACGATGCCGGCGAAGCTGAACAGGTCGTCGAAGGTGAAATCCGTGCCCGAGACTGCATCGGTACGCTGGGCCGTCGAGAGCCGCCGTACCATGCGCATCGTCGGGATGTAGACCCAGGTGTCGTCGTTGCTCGCGCCCGCGGGCGGCCCGTCCGAGCTCTTGTAGCGATAGGTGGTGAGGAGGATGCCGCGGGCGTTGAAGGGCTCGTTCACCTCGACGCCGAAGGCGTGCTTGCGGCGCTCGCCGGGATAGACGTCACCGCCCCTCCCATCCAGGTGCTTCGCCTCGACCCGGTGGGCGAGCTGGATCGCCTTCGACCTGCCCTCGAAGTAGAGCGGCACCTTCTTGCCGCGGTCCAGGTAGGTGTAGAAGAAGCGGGCACGAGCGCCGTCTCCCCTCCATTGATAATCGAAGTTCCAGATGATCTTGGCACCGGCGTCCGGGTCTCCGGCGCAGTCGATGTCGCCCATGGGAAACGGCTGCCCGGCGGTGTAGTTCGCGAGGCTGTCGTCCGGGCCGAGGCGTGCCTGGCCGCGAAACTGCTCTGTCGCTTCGAGGTACTCCCGCGCGGGGGAGTAGTCGGCCTGGCTGGGGCCGACCTCGATCTTCATGCCCTCGTAGAAGAAGAAGCGGCGATTGGCCCAGAAGGGCTCCGGCAGGAAGGGGCGCAGCTTCTCGATCTGGTGGTACCGGAGGACGTCTCCCTCGGCGAAGTCCGGCCGGGCCGTGGCCGCGAGGCCGGCAGCGAGGCCCGTGCCGGGGGGGCCGACGCAGAGCGCCGCGAGACCGATGCGTAGCCAGCGTCCGATCGGCAAGCTAGTGGGGAGAGAAGAAGCGGTCGTAGGCTTGCTGGTCGATCGGAGCGAAGACGGCTCTCACGATCTTGCCCCGCGCGATCCGGGTTATGACGAGCTGCTCGGTGTCGAGCTGCTGCGGGCCGCGGTAGGCGTGCAGCGCATAGTGGAGCACCGCACCCCGTTGGCTCACGAAGATGTCGATCAGATCCACACGGAGGTCGTCGGTGAGGTCGCCGGCCCGCGCCATGAATTCGGCGATCGCATCCGCCCCGACGTAGGTCCCCGCCAGGGGACTGGCGCCGGGCATCCGCCAGATGCTCTTGTCCGACAGCAGGTTTCGCATGCCCGGGCCGTCGCCGGACGCGATCGCGGCCCACATACGCCGTGCGACGACGTGGTTTGGATGGTCTTCCATCGCGGCCAGAGCATGACACGACGGGGCCGGCGGCGGATAGGGAAATCGCGCAGGGGGCCGAGATTCCCGCGGAAACACCTCCGCTCGCTCTGCAGCGTGCGCCGTACGGGTCATCCGCGCGGGCGCTCGGCGAGGCGGACGGTTCGCACGACCCGATCGGCCGCCTCGATCCAGCGCATCGGCGCGTCGTCGGCCACACCGATCAGGATGTGCACCTGCAGGTCGCCCATCAGCGTGAGCCAACGCTGGGTCAGCAGGCCGCCCGTATGGGTGTCGAGAACCAGCCACGGGTGGTTGCCGACGGTCGTCATCGTCGGCTCCCCGTGCAACGTCTCGCCCTCCCCCACTGCGGCCATCAAGCTCCGACTCAGGCTCCACAACACCTCGCGCCGCGCCTCGGGGGCGACGGGCGGTCCCGGATACCGGCCGAGCCCGGCGCGCACGATGATCGGATCGAAGAGGAGATCCCCGTATACGGTGGCGATCCAGTCGCCTTCGGCGTGCACCTCCGCGTGGTCGAGCAGCAGCGACGGCACCTCCAGAACGACCGCACCGTCTCCGATCGGCGCCACCACGCCGAGCAGCCGGTCGCGGATCAACCAGGGGCGATAGGTGCGGGAGGAGTGGACGATCGACCCGACGCTGATCAGGATCGCCGCGGTCGCCGCGGCCCGGTAGATCCAGCGCTGCGCATCGGGCCAGGCCTTGGTCCCCTCCGTCGGCGGCAGGCCGCGGGTTGCGAGAAGCGCCCAGATTCCCAGCGCTCCTCCG
>JBHHVG010000266.1:0-5011 GCA_046754165.1 Myxococcota bacterium | reverse complement strand
GGCAACGCCTGCGACGGCGACGTCGACGGCGACGGGCGCGTGACCACCTCGTGGGGCCATCCGCCCTATGGCGACCTGGAAAAGATCCAGCGCACGCTGTTCGAGAAGACGTACGTGCCCGACCACGACCTCGACGGCGACGGAGACGTGGACGCGAACGACGTGAGCTGGGCGTCTTCGATGGTCTTCCTGCGGCCGGGCCCCAGCGGCGTCGCCCCCTGAGAGCCTCCGTCAGCCGGTGTCGGCGGCGCCCGCGGCGTCGGGGCGGCACAGCAGCGCGCCGTGATAGGTCCACAGGGACGTCGCCACCCGGGGCGCCATGCGGAGGGCCCACTCCTTGATCGCGTGCTTGGCCTCGCCGAGGCGGTCGCCGTGGTAGGTGTAGGTCGCCCGTGAGCGGTGGCTCGTGATCTGCGAACGCACCTCGAAGCCGCAGCTCTGGACCAGGCGGCGGATGGTCACCGGCGAGTAGGCGTTGATGTGGCCGAGATCGTCGGCGACGAAGTCCCGCGGGAGCCGCAAGTGGTGCTCGAGCGGGACCTCCACGAAGACGTGCCGGGCGACGCGGCCGGCCTCGCACAGGAGCTTCCGCGGGTGCAGGGCGTGCTCGACGACGTGGCTCAAGACCGCCAGGTCGAACGAAGCGTCCGCGTAGGGAATGCGCTCGCCGTCGAAGACCCGGCAGTCCTCGAGGGACTCGATTCCGCGGCCTCGGATGGCGTCGACGCCCGATTGGGAGAGCTCGATGGCGCAGTGCCGCTCCCCGAAGCCCAGCTCCGCGAGCCGCGCGGTCACCGAGCCCTCGCCGGCGCCGACATCCAGGATCGAGGCGTGGTCGACGTCCCGGCACAGGCGCAAGACGTTGGCCGCCTTGTCGCTGGCGCTGAGACGGCACCACTCGGACTCGCCCGCGTAGTGGTAGGCGGCGCGGCTCCCCTCGGCCATCAATCTCTCGCCCTCTCGTCGTCCAGGCGCGTGATCAGGCTCGAGGTGTCGCAGCGACCGCGGCCCGCCGCCTGGACCTCCGCGTAGAACACGTCGACCTGCTCGGTGACGGGCAGTGCGGCGCCGATCCGCCGCGCTTCCGCGAGGGCGATGGCCAGATCCTTGCGCATCCAGTCCACGGCGAAGCCGAAGTCGAACTCCCCGGCGAGCATGGTCGCCGCGCGGTGGTCCATCTGCCAGGACTGGGCGGCGCCCTGGGAGATCACCTCGACCACCCGGCGCGCGTCGAGCCCGGCGCGCCGGGCGAAGTGCAGCCCCTCGGAGAGAGCCTGGACGAGACCGGCGATGCAGATCTGGTTGACGAGCTTCGTCCGCTGGCCTGCGCCCACCTCTCCCATGCGGAGCACCCTCTTGCCGTAGCAGCCGAGCACCGGCTCGACCCGCGCGTAGGCGTCTGCGTCGCCGCCCACCATGATGGTGAGGGCGCCGCCCTGTGCGCCGGCCTCGCCGCCGGATACCGGCGCGTCGAGCCAGGCGACGCCGCCCCCGCCCGCCCGCTGCGCAAGCTCCTGGGTCACTCCCGGAGACACGGTGGTGTGGTCGACGAAGACCGATCCCGTGCGCATGCCGGCCAGCGCCCCGTCGGGGCCGGCGGCGATCTGGCGCAGGTCGTCGTCCGCACCCGTGCACGCGAAGACGATCTCTGCATCCCGCGCGGCGGCGGCCGGCGACTCGGCCAGGCTCCCACCGTGCTCGGCGACCCAGGCCTCGGCGCGCGCGCGCGTGCGGTTGTAGACCGAAACCCGGTGCCCGGCGCGCCGCAGATGCCCCGCCATGGGATATCCCATGGCGCCCAGACACAGAAACGCGACCTGCTTCATGAGCGGATCTCCATCGGTCCTAGGCGGAGCGAAAGGGGTGGGCGACGACGTCCGCGCCCTCGGAGGCGCCGCCGGTTTCGAGGGGCAGGCCGTCGCAGTACACGACCTCGCGGCTGCGAAGAGCCGGAACGCGCGGTCCCGGGCTCAGGATTCCGACGAGGTTGAGCGGGTCCGCCGCACTGAGGCGCACGATCTGCTGCCTGCGCTCGGAACGCCGCGTCTGCCTCAGGGCCTCGACCGCCCCGGGCAGGGCGAACTGCTCACCGCTGAAGCCGGTGACGAAGCGCCCACCGCGAATGGCGCCGCGGTCCTCGAAACGACGCAGCGCGTAGAGAAGCTCGCGCCACGAAACGTCGAGATTCTCGCGGGCGATCAGGTCGCGGAAGACCACACCCCAGCGCGCCAGCAGCTGCTCGGCGACGGCTTCGACGAGCTCGTCCCGATCGGCGCCGGGCTCGGCCGGCGGCAGCAGCGCCCAGCGGCCCTCGGCCGTGACACCGCGTCCGCGAGCGCCGCGCCGCAGTCCGCGACGCCGCCGGGCCCGCCGGCCGGGGTGGCGCGAGCGCGCGCCGAGCAGGGAGCGCAGCGACTGGAAGCCGTCGGCGGCGACCCGCCCGCGGGAGACGAGATCCCACAGCGCCTCCTCGACCTCCAGCGGGAGCCGGCCGGTGGCCTCGATGAGTTCGGACTGGAACAGCGCTCCGCGCGATCGCAGACATTCGAAGACGTCGAGGGCCGCGCCCGGACCGGGCAGCGCCGGTGGCTCCGCGCCCCGGGAGGCGGCCAGCCACCACCGCAGGTCGCCCCGCAGCGCCAGGGTGATCGGTGTCGATCGGGAGGGAACGGCGCCCCCGCGTCCGGGCGCGTCGTCCTCGCCCATGTCGCTCACCCGCGGCGTGGCGCGCCCCCACACCACCTCCCCGGCGAGGCAGAGGTCGTCGAGCCACTCGCGGCGGTAGCCCTCGACCCGCGCCGCCAGCACCCGCTCCTCCCAGGCCCCGGCCGCGAGCTCGAAGCCCTGGAGCTGCTCGACCACCGCGAGCGTGCCGCGACGTCCCTCGCGCCGGGTCTCCGGTGTCGCGTGCTGCCAGCGCAGCAGGAAGCGCATCAGGTCCTGGGCGGTGACGGGTTCGATCTCGCGCCGGAGGCGCGCGTGGGTGTAGCGGTGGATGCGCGCCAGCAGTCGGCGCGCGCAGAACTCCTCGACCCCGGCTTCCGCAGGCTCGAGACAGAAGCTTCCGCGCAGCAGGAAGCCCTCGGCCTCGAGATGCGCCAGGGCCTGCTCGACCTCGGCACGGCGGAGACCGAGAGCGTTCGCCAGACCGTCGAGGGTCTCTGGACCCGTCGCGTCGAGGTGTCCTCGCACGACCTCGCAGACCGCCCGCTCGCGGTCCGGTCGGGGCTCCGCGGCCAGGGCCGCGAGCGGAGGGAGATCGGGCTCGACCCGCGCACCTGGATGCAGAACGTCCACGAGGGCCCGCGACTCCCGGGCGAACCACATCGGCCCCGACTCCGTCCACACCGTGGCCGCGCGGTCGGCGCGGACGAGGGCCTCGAAGTCGGCGCGCCACGCCTCGACGGGTCGGCACACGCCGAAGCCGAGCAGCGCGTCGTGGGTCTCCTCGGCGTCGCGGGGCTGCGGACGCGCCTCGTCACGCACCCGCGCGATCGCTTCGGCGTCGAGCTCGCCGAGGTCCCGCGCCGTCTCCGGCAGGCCGCGGCGCAGCGTCACCGCCCGCGTCCGCCGCTCCTCGAGCGGCGCATCGTCGAGGAAGGTGTACGGCCGGCCGTTCAGGATCTCGTGGGTCAGCACCGACGGCTCGGTCGTCTCGCGTGTGTGGATCCTCACGGCCCCGCTCTCGACGCCGCGGAGCAGGTCGGTCAGGCCGTCGACGTCCATGGCCTCGTGCAGGCAGTCTTCGAGGGTCTGCCGCACCAACGGATGGTCCGGAAACTCGATGGGGCCCGTGACGTTCTCCTGGCAGGCGGCCAGCCGCGGGAAGATCGCGGCCATGAAGTCGTCCGCCTGCATGCGCTGGATCGGCGGCGGGTTGCGGCGCCCGCCGTTCCTCCGGAGCACGAGCAGCGAGCGACCGAGGTTCCAGCGCCAGCGGGCGGCGAACAGGGGCGAGGCGAGAACCGCCTGGGAGAGCGCCTCCGCTGCGGTGCGGGACGACAACATCCGAGGGAAGTCCGCCAGGGGGAAGCTGTGCTGCGGCCCGAGGGAGAGTACGACCGAGTCGTCGTTGGCCGCCGCCTGGAGCTCGAAGTCGAAGGCGCGGCAGATGCGCTTGCGCACCGCCAGGCCGAAGGCCCTGTTGATGCGGCCGCCGAACGGGGCGTGCACGACGATCTGCATGCCCCCGGTTTCGTCGAAGAAGCGTTCGATCACGACATCCTCCTGGGTCGGGATCACGCCCAGGGCCGCGCGCGCTGCCGCGAAGTAGCGAACGATCTGCTCGGACCCGGATGTATCTACGGCACACTCCGCCTGGAGCCAATCTCGCGCGCCCGGCTCGTCGGCGCGCGCGAGACGCGCGTCGACGGCGGCCCGCAGCTCCGAGACCTCAGCGGACAGCTCTTCGGTGCGGGCGGGCGCTTCTCCCAGCCAGAAGGGGATCGAGGGCGGCGCGCCGTGCGCATCCGCCACGCGCACCACTCCCGCTTCGATCCGCCGGATGCGCCAGGAGGTGCTGCCCAGCAGGAAGACATCTCCCGCCATGCTCTCGACGGCCCAGTCCTCGTTGACCGTGCCGATGAAGGTGTCGTCCGGATCCGTCACGACGCGGTAGTCCGCGGTCTCCGGGATGGCGCCACCGGAGGTGAGCGCCGCCAGGCGCGCCCCCCGGCGCCCCCGCAGCATCCCGCCGACCCTGTCTCGGTGGAGGTAGGCGCCGCGTCGGCCGCGGCCGGTCTGCACTCCGTCGGCGACCATGGCGACGACGGCGTCGAAGTCCTCGCGGGTCAGCGCGGCGAAGGGGGCCGCCCGTCGCATCAGCGCGAACAGCGCATCCTCCTTCCAGTCTCCGGCGCCGCAGGACGCCACGATCTGCTGGGCGAGGATGTCGAGGGGCGCCACCGGCGGCTGGATGCGGTCGAGGTTGCCCCGGCGCACCCCGCGCATCAGGGCGGCGGATTCGACCAGCTCGTCGAACGACCAGCCGCGGGCCCGCAGCGTCGCGCGA
>JBHHVG010000265.1:0-5015 GCA_046754165.1 Myxococcota bacterium | reverse complement strand
CATCGCGAGACCGAGCAATGCGCTTCGCCGCAGCGGCACGCCGCCGTCGCCGCTGGCGGCGGCATCGGGCTCGCGCAGCCAATCCATCGTCGCCGCCAGGAGCCACGTCGTGACCCCGGCCACGAGTACGTGGTGGTCGACGAATCCCAGCTTCGAGTAATAGAAATGGGCGGGGAGCACCAACAGGAGCGCGGCGGCCAGGAGTCCGACGCCTCGCGAGAAGAACCGCCTGCCGACGAAGTACAGCAGCACGACCGTCGCCGCGCCGACGACCGGCGGGGCCCACATCGCGAGCCGCTCCAGACGCTGCGGGTCGCCCGCGGCGCCGGCCAGGATCAGCCACGCAGCCATCAACCAGTCGAAGGTCGGGGACCAGATGGGCTGTGCGCCGTGGGGATAGTTGATCAGGGGGTCGAAATCGAGAACCGTGGGAAAGTGCTCGACCGAATAGCGGATACGGCGCAGGTGGTAGAAGGCGTCGTTGCCGAACGGCATGACCCGGGCCGCCAGGAACACCGAGTTCCAGGAGACCACGCGCACCGCCAGTGCTGCGAAGAAGAGTACGACGGGCGCTCCAATCCAGACCGTGGACGAGAGGGTGCGCTCGCGACCCGACGGCGCAGCCATTCCGTCCCCGGTGTCCGCCATCGCGGCTCTCGCCCTCCCCAAGCCCGGTCGCCGCCTCTCAGGCGCGCCGGCGCGCGCGCACCCACCATCCGAAGGTTCCGATCGCGATCAGCAGGCCGAGCGCGGTGACGGGCTTCGCCAGACGGTACGCCGCAGGAGCGTACTCGAGGCGCAGCACGTGGTGCCCGGCCCCGAGCGCGATTCCGCGCAACACCAGGTCGGCAGGTTGAACCCGGTAGCCCTCCCGATCGCTCCCCGCCAGCGCTTCGGCGCGCCAGCCGCGCGCGTACGCATCTGTGACGACGAGGACAGCTGGCGCGTCGACGACGACGTCGAGGACCATGGCGTCCGTCGACTCCTCGAGCACCTCCACGTGGCCCTCCACCGGCCGGCCGGCCGGCGCGGGATCCGGAACAGACTCGAGGACGACGGTGGTCCGCGGATCGAACGAATCGGAGGCCATGGTGTCGAGAATGGCTTCGGGATCGTCGAGGAGAAGATAGCGACCGGTGAGTACGAAGCGCGGCAGCTCTCCGGGAAACTCGTGCACCTTGGACTTCCCGTACACCATCGACCCGTCCGGGTGGATCACGACCTGGGTGCCGCCGATCGCGTAATGCCCGCGCACGAGCCGAAGAAGCGGGTGATAGCGACTCGGATGCTCGCCGCCCACGTTGTCGAGCTCTGTGGGCGTCAATCCCTGGGTACGCGCCAGGAATGTCATGTAGCGGTCGAGCATCACCGGGTCGTAGCCCCAGACTGACGAGCCGCTCGTCAGCATCGCGAAGTTCGTCGCCTGGGACCATTCCAGGATCCTCCGGTAGCCCGCTTCTTCGTAGAGCTCCGCGGTGTGAGCGCGGTGCGCGGTCGTGATGTCCGCGGCCACACCTCCGCGGTTCGTTCGCGCGAACACGAACAGCTCGAGCAGACACGCGGCCAGGATCCCCCACGCGCCCCAGCGCCTGCGCGGGGAGATCCAGAAGAGCGGCGCGAGACCGAGACACACCCAGCCCGCGGCCCGAAGGCTGTCCGCCGCGACCTCCCCCCAGCGCAAGAGAGCCGGATAGTCGAAGCTGCGCCGGTCGTTCAACGGCGAAAGAGCCTCGATGGGCGACCAGCGTCCCAGACCGTCGTGGTCGGCCCCGGCCGTCCAGAAACCGAGTGCCACCAGCGCGATCCCCACGACGCCGAGCGCAGCGGCCACGCGCCGGGGAAGCCGTGCCCGATTCGCCTCGACCCTCGATCGCTCGGCTTGCAACCGGTCGACTCCGAGGCCGGCGAGCAGTGAGAGGAAGAGCGTGGCGAAGAACATGAACTTGGACGGCGAGCGCAGCAGATCGAAGCCCGGGACGAATCGATACAACAGGGCGTACGCGGGTGAATAGCCGCCGAGAGAAAGGACGATGAACGCTCCGGCAAGCCACAGAGCCGTCGCCCGCAGCCGACCCGCGCCCCCCACGGCGCCGACAACGGCGAGGGCCAGGGCGGCGACGCCGATGAACGCCGAATCGTCCCAGTACCACCAGCGTCCGTAGTAGGACACGGTCATCGCCGTCGCGTCCCCGAACAGGTAGGGGATCCCCAGCGTGAGGAGGTTCTCGGGTGGAAACGAGTAGCTCGTCGCGAACTCGTAAGGCATGCCGCTCTCGCGGATGCTCTCCCGGGCGACCTCGAGCCCCGCGCCAAGCTGCATGGCGGCGAGCATCGTCGAGACGACGATCATTCCGACGAGGCAGGCCACGAAGCGGACCGGTCGATCACTCGTCCGCAGCGCGGGCAGGCAGTAGAGGGACACCGCCAGGGCACTCATCAGGACGGTCGGCGGATGGCCGGCCAACAACATCATCGTGGTCGCAAGGCCCGCGACGAGCGTCCAGCCCAGGCTCGCACGCCGCGACAGCTCGTCCACGCAGCGGAGCAGCAACGGCACCCAGGCGTACGTGGCGAGCACGCTCAGGGCGCCCGCGAGCACTCGCAACGACACCGCCGCACCGAAGGCCGCGATGCACGCGCTGACGAGCGCCGCCGGCGCCGACAGGCCCCGGCCCCGTGCCCAGCCGAACGTGAAGAGGCCGAGCAGCAGGACGTGGAAGAGCATCTCGAGGTTGATGCCGATCGGGACCGGCACGAGGAGATACACGAGGTTGGGCGGATAGAACATCGCCGACTGGAAGACGCCCACGAACGGAATGCCCGAGAAGACATGGGGATTCCAGAGCGCGAGGTTGCCCCGGCTGAGCTCACCGAAGCCGAACTCGCGCATGAACACGAAGTAGCGCGTCACATCGCCGATCCGATGGGACGCGACCGTGCCGTCCGCGCGAATCAGCAGGTCGCCGAATACCCCGAGCACCATCAGCACGAGGAGCGCCCGCCCCAGGCGGTCGCCGCTCAGCGGTCCGAGCCGCTCCGGCCCGCGCGTCCGGCTCGCGAGCTCCGCTGAGTGATTCTCGCCGCCATCCGCCATGCCCCGCGCTCTTCCCCTATCCGACGCCCGCGATTCGCGTACGTCGGATCGAAAGGTACTCGACGCGGGTGTCGGAAGACACCGGATTCGGCGACACCGCGCGCGACGACCTACCTTCCCGGCCATGGCCAACGCATCGACACGATCGGTTCACGACGCGGCGAACACGTCCGCACCATTCCGCCGCGACTGGACGAAATGGGCGGGACCGGCAGCGCTCGCCGTGCTGTTCGTCGCGCTGACCGTGTGGAGCTGGCGCCGCTGGGGCGACATCGCCATCGACTACGGCCAGCAGCTCTACGTGGCGTGGCAGATTCTCGAAGGCAAGGACCTCTACCGCGACATCGCCTGGCCCTACGGTCCGCTGTCGTCCTACGTGAATGCCCTGCTGTTTCGCTTGTTCGGGGTCTCGTACACGACACTCGTCCTCTGCAACCTGGCGCTGCTCGCGGTCGTCTGCGCCCTGGTGTACCGGCTGTTGGACCGCCTCTGCGATCGGCTGGCGGCGACCCTCGCCGTCCTCGCGCTGCTCACGGTGTTCGGCTTCGCGCACTTCGTGATCCTCGGAAACTACAACTTCATCGCGCCCTACACGCACGAAGCGACCCACGGCACGCTGATCTGCCTGGTATTGCTCGCGTGCGTCGTCCGACGCAACGAAACGCGCTCCAGCCGTGCCGCCATCGCGATCGGAACCTGCGTCGGCCTGTCGCTGTGGACGAAGCCCGAGATCGTTCTCGCGGCCTTCACCACCGCGAGCTGGGGCATCGGCCTGCTGTGGTGGATCGAGCGTCCGGCCCTCCGCCAGATGCTCCGCGAGCTGCGCCCGATCGCGGCGGGTGCCGCACTCGCCGCGGCCGCCATCTACGCCCTGCTCGCCGCGCGCACCTCTGCCGCCGAGGCCCTCGTCTCCCTCGGGCGTCCGTGGCTCCCTCTGCTGGAATCCGACATCGTCGCGACCCACTACTTCGCATCGGGGCTCGGCATCGACCTGCCCTGGGCAAACCTCGCCGGCATGGCGATCGCGTCCCTCGCGCTCGCGAGTGGGCTCACGGGACTCGCGGCCGTCGACGCGCGCCTCTCTCTGGGCGCTCGATCCGTCGGCTGGCGCCAGGGGCTCACGGCGGTGGTCGTCTTCGGCGCGCTCATCACTGCCTTTCCCACCGGCCCCTGGGAGACGTTTGGCAAGGCGCTGCCGGTGCTGACGCTCGCAGCATTCTGCGTCTTCACGCGCGCGGCGCTGCGCGCGCGCGACCCCCGCGAGGTCCGCCGCTTCGTCGCGCTCTCCGCGTGGGGCGCATTTGCGCTCGCCTTTCTCGCGAAGATGGTGCTCAACGCGCGCCTGCGGCACTACGGCTTCTTCCTGGCCATGCCCGCCACCACGCTTCTCATCGCCACCCTCGCCTGGTGGGTTCCGGAGGCGCTGCGGCGCAACTGGGGCCGGGGCAGCCTGTTCCGCGCCGCGGTCGTGGCGACCGTCGTCGCCGCGGCCGTCGCCCACGTCGCCGCGAGCCATCGCCTCTACGCCCGGAAGGACTTCGCCTTCGGACGCGGCAGCGACGTGATCCTGGCGCCGTCCGGGAGGTCCGGCGGCATCGGTCCCCAGATGCAGCAGGGTCTCCTGCGCATCGAGGAGTGGATCGAACCCGGAGAGAGCTTCCTCGCGCTGCCCTACGGCATCATGCTCAACTACCAGTCGCGTCGCCCCAGTCCCTCGCGCTACCTGCGCTGGACCGGCCTCGAGTTCGTCATCTACGGCGAAGAGAACATGATCGCGACCCTCGAAGAGGACCCTCCCGAGTGGATCCTGCTGGTGCACTCCGCCAGCCAGGCCGAGTTCGGGCTCGGCCCGTTCGGAAGGGACCCGCTCAACGGCAGGCAGCTCCTGGCGTGGATCCGCGCCCACTATTCGGCAGTGGAC
>JBHHVG010000264.1:0-5024 GCA_046754165.1 Myxococcota bacterium | reverse complement strand
TCACACCGGGCAGGATGTCGGCCACTTCGGGCTGCGGCGCGGCGGTGCGCCCGCGGGTCCGGGCGCTCATGGTCACGTCTACGCGGTCGACGCCCTCGACGGCCAGCACCCGTTCGCGCGCCGACTTCTCGAACTCCGCCTTGACGGGGCAGGCCGGCGTCGTCAGCTCGATGGAGAACGACACGCCACCGCCTTCGATCTCCAGATTCGTGATGAAGCCGAGGTCGACGATGCTCTTGCCGAAATCCGGGTCGATGATCGGGCGCAGTGCGTCGAGTACGTCTGCGGGTGTGGGCGATGCGGACATGTTGGGCTCTGCCTTGATGGAGCGCATCATGTTAGCGCACAGCGCTCGCGGCAGGCACCTTGTGAGCCTGCGTGACGGCGCGGAGCCGCGTCGGGCCCGCAGCAGCCGCTGCGACGGGAATGAGGAGAAGGCGATGGATTGGAGCGATTCACGGCTTTGGATTTCCTTTGGGCTGCTCGGAAACGCGGCGTTCTTCGCGCGCTTCATGGTCCAGTGGATCGCATCCGAACGCGCAGGAAAGAGCCTGGTTCCGGTCGCGTTCTGGTACCTGAGCATCCTCGGCTCGGTGATCCTGCTGATCTACGCCATTCACCGCGGCGACCCGATCTTCATCCTCGCCTACCTGCCCAACGCGTTCGTCTACATCCGCAACCTCGTGCTGCTGCGCCGCGAGCAGGAGCAGGCGATCGAGGCCGCGTGAACCGCGGCGGGCACCGCCGCGCCGATCAGTTCGGATCGGCTGCCGGGGTGTCGGGCCCGCTCGCGGGCAGCTCGGGCGCGGCGATGTACTCCGCGTCGACGGTGCCGGTCAGCGCTCCGAGAAAGGTGGCGATGCGGGCGACCTGCTCGGCGCTCAAGTCCACACCCAGCTGGTGCGCGCCCATCAGCCGGATCGCCTCCGGCAGGGTCGCCACCGAGCCGTCGTGGAAATACGGCCCAGTCTCGGCGACGTTGCGCAGCGACGGGACCTTGAACACGCGCCGGTCCGCTTCGGAACCCGTCCACTGTTCGCGACCGACGTCTTCGGTCTCGTAGGGCCGGACGAGGCCCAGCTTCCGGTGCATCGTTCCGCCGATGGTCGGGCCCATGTGGCAGGCGATGCAGCCGACCTCCAGGAACTCCTCGAGTCCGGCGAGCTCCTCGTCGGAGAGGGTTGCGTCCTGGCCCGAGACGAAGGCGTCGAGACGGTCGGCGGTGATGAGGCGGCGCTCGAAGGCGCCGATCGCCAGCCCGACGTTGTCGTATGTGAAGGGATCGTCGTCGTCCGGGAAGGCGGCCGCAAACAGAGGCGCGTAGCCGGGGATGCTCTTCAGCACGGCGATCACCGTCAGGGCGTCGGGCATGGCCATCTCGACCGGGTTGAGGATCGGCCCCTTCGCCTGGGTCTCGACATCCGGCGCTCGTCCATCCCAGAACTGCGCGACGTGGAGGGCGGCGTTCAGAACCGTCGGAGAGTTGCGATCGCCCCGCTGGCCCCTGTGCCCCGGTGACGTCACCTCGCCGTCGACGCCGAACGTGGCGAGGTCGTGGCAGGAGTTGCAGGAGATGTCGTGGTTCTTCGACAGCCGAGCGTCGAAGTACAGCATGCGCCCGAGGGTGACCTTCTCCTCGGTCACCGGGTTCGCCTCGCTCGCTGCTTCGTCTGGTAGAATGCCCAGCACGGCCAGAGCGCGCTCGCGCAGGGCGATCCAGTCGGGACCGGCGGGGAGCTCGGCGACGACCTCTTCGACCGGGGCGGCGTCTTCGGGCGCGGACGCCGGAGCCGGCGCTTCGTTGCACGCCACCGCGGCGAGCATCACGGTCGAACCGATGGCGGCAGATGTCCGGAGCATGCGGATTCTTCGTGACCGGACCGGCACTACCACCGTCCCTCTTCGAACATGGCGTCCAGCCGCGCGGCGCGGCGTTTCAGGATCTCTCGCTGCTCCGGGTGCGTCAGGATGTAGAGATCCTTCTGCTCGATGGCGCGGACCACGCGGTCTGCGACCTCGCCCACCTGGATCACGTTGCCCACGAGAGGGCCGGTTCCACCGGCGGGTAGCTCCTTGCCCAGCATCTGCTGTGAGTGCTCTCCGATGTTGGTTTCGACGACCATCGGGCACAGGACGCTCACGCCGATGCCGCGCGGTTGCAGCTCCCGGTGCAGCGATTCGGTCAGGCCCACCACCGCGAATTTCGTGGCGCAGTAGAGGCCGAGCCCCATCATGCCCGTGAGGCCGGCCATCGAGGCGGTATTGACGATGTGTCCGCCCAGGCCGTGCTCGAGCATGCGTGGCACGAACGCGTCGACGCCGTTCACCACGCCCCAGAAGTTGATGTCCATGGTGATCTTCCACTCGGCCGGTTCGGCGCCGACGACGGGGCCGAAGGGGGCGATTCCGGCGTTGTTGCAGACGATGTGGACGCCGCCGAACGCCTTCCGAGTCGCTTCGGCGAGGGCGAACACGCTCTCGCGGTCGCGCACGTCGGTCTCGACCGACGCGATCTCGGCGCCCGTGGCGGAGATCTCCGCCTCGGTCTTCGCCATGGCTGCTGCGTCGATGTCCGCGAGCACCACCTTGGCGCTGCGAGCCGCGAAGGCCCGCGCCATCGCCTGGCCGATTCCAGAGCCACCTCCCGTGACGACCGCAACGCGATTCTCGAACTCGTTCATCAAGTGCATTCCGTATGCCGTGAACTAACGCCGGGAGATGAATTCCAGGATGTTCCCATCCGGGTCCCGCACCCACATCTGGCCGTTCTCCGGGCTCGTCTCGATCACTTCTAGCCCGTTCTCGTGGAAGTGCCGCAACGTCTGCTCGTAGTCGTGGACCGCGAAGGCCTGGTGGTTGGCGATGGGTGAGAGCGACGGGGGCGGCGTCCCCACCTCGGCGCCTTCCGGCCGCTGGATCAGGTGGACCTCGGCGTTGCCCGCGGAATACCAGGCTCCCGGGAGGCCGAGGTCCGGCCGCGGAATGGGCTCGAGTCCGAGGATGTCCTCATAGAAGCGCTGGGCGCGTTCGAGGTCGCGGACGCTGAAGGAAATGTGGTGTACGGCGGTCGAGATCATGGGGGATCCGATGATACGTTCCGATCGGAGGCCGCGCGACCGTCTCCGGGCGGCGATCAGCCGAACAGGCTCGAGTGGTAGTGACGCAACACCGCGGCTACCGCGAGGCCGATGAGCATCGGGATCGGCTGCTCCGCCACGCCGCGCAGGGCACCCCGGCGGGTCCCGGGCAGGAAGGGCGTGCGGTCGTGGAAGCTCCGGAACCCCTCGCCGAGAGACACCAGCTTGCGCCGATCCTGGTGGTGACAGCCGATCACGCTGAAGAAAGGGAGGCCGCCGAAGAAGGCCAGCTCCGCCGCGTGGATCGGCACGACGAGCAGGTGGAGGAGTCCCAGCAGGCCCACGCCCATGAACACAGGGTGTCGTGTGATGCGGAAGACGCCCGTCGGGTTCGCCTCGCCGGGCACCAGCGAGCTCGGCGATGACCGCACGAGTCCGGCGACCATCATGGCGAAGGCGACGCCGATTCCGGCGTAGGCGAGCCAGCGCGCGCCCGGAATGCCGCCCAGGTACCACAGCTTCGGCCCGCTGTGTTTGGCCCCGAAGTAGACCGAGACGAGCGGGATGAAGGTCGCAAGGGCGATCAGCGAGTAGACGGCGACGAATCCCTTTTCGCCGAGGCGTTCGACGAGGGCCGGGCGCAGCCGGCTGTTGGAAAGCCCCATGTGCGTCGCCCCAAAGGCGGCCCACAACCCCAGGATTGCCGCTGTCGCTGCCATGTCGCCCTCCTCGCCGTGCCATTCTACGCCTTGGTGCGGGATCCGCACCTGCGTATAGTGCCGTGGCCATGAGCGAGAGCTACGAAGACGTGTACGCCCGATCCCTGGCCGACCCGGTCGGCTTCTGGGGCGAGGCGGCAGGACAGATCGAATGGGTGCGCCGGCCGCGGGCGGTCGTCGACGACGCGCAGCCCGCCCACGCCCGCTGGTTCCCAGGCGGCATGCTCAACACCTGCTACAACGCCGTCGATCTACACGTGGCATCGGGCCGCGGCGAGCAGGACGCCCTCGTCTACGACAGCCCCGTCACCGGCACCCGTCGCTCCTACACGTACCGCGCGCTTCAGGATGCGGTCGCCCGCTTCGCGGGGGGGCTGCGCGCGCTGGGCGTCGAGCAGGGCGATCGCGTCCTGGTCTACATGCCGATGGTCCCCGAGGCCGTCATCGGAATGTTGGCGTGCGCGCGCGTCGGCGCCGTTCACTCGGTGGTGTTCGGCGGCTTCGCGTCGAACGAGCTCGCCCAACGCATCCAGCACGCGGCGCCGAAGGTGATCCTCAGCGCGTCTTGCGGTATCGAGCCCGCGCGCGTCGTGGCGTACAAGCCGCTGCTCGACGCGGCCATCGACATGGTGAGCAACAAGCCGCGGCACTGCGTGATGCTCCAGCGCCCCGAAGAGACGGCCCCACTCGACGAGGGACGCGACCTCGACTGGGAGGCGCTGGCGTCGTCCGCCGAACCCGTGGCGAGCGTCCCGGCCCAGGCGACGGACCCGCTCTACATTCTCTACACGTCCGGGACGACCGGGATGCCCAAGGGCGTGGTGCGCGACAACGGCGGGCACGCGGTCGCGCTCAAGTGGAGCCTGCGGCACGTCTACGGCATGGAGCCTGGAGACGTATTCTGGGCCGCTTCGGACATCGGCTGGGTCGTCGGGCACTCCTACATCGTCTACGCGCCACTGCTCCTTGGCTGCACGACGGTGCTGTACGAGGGCAAGCCGGTGGGCACGCCGGACGCCGCGGAGTTCTGGCGTGTGATCGAACGGCATCGGGTCAACGCCCTGTTCACCGCGCCCACGGCGCTGCGCGCAGTGAAGCGGGAAGACCCGGCAGCGGCGCTGCCGGGGAAGTTCGATTTGTCGAGCCTCCGGGCCCTCTTTCTCGCCGGCGAACGCGCGGATCCCGACACCATCCGCTGGTGCGAGCAGGCCCTGGGTGTTCCCGTGAT
>JBHHVG010000263.1:0-5028 GCA_046754165.1 Myxococcota bacterium | reverse complement strand
GATCCGGGGCCTCACCGCAACCTCGGAGCGCGGCAGCTGCGAAGGCCTCGACGCGGCGGTCCGTTTCGAGGGGCCGTGGCCGTTGACGACGCCCGCGGGTCAGCTCTTGTCCGCAGCGCGCCTGGATCTCGGGCTGGCGCTCACCGACGGCGTCGTGGAATTCCAGCTGCGGCCGCAGGGCGTCCTCGAGGTCGCGTCCGCGCAGTGGTCCTTCGCCGGCGGCACGATCCACACCCGGGGCGCAGTCGCTCTCGACGGGGACTCCCAGGGCCTCGTGCTCGACATCGCGGGGGTCGACCTCAGCGAGCTGCTCGCCCTCGTGGACCTCGAAGGCCTGTCCGGGACCGGGATCGTGGCGGGTCGAATCCCCGTGTCCCGGCGGGGCGGCACGGTCGCGATCGAGAACGGGCGCCTGGAGGCGTCACCGGAGGGAGGCTGGATCCGCTACGCCGGCCAGACCGCGGGCGCGGCGGCGGCGTCCGGTGATCAGAACCTCGCCTTCGCCTTCGCCGCCCTCGAGAATTTTCACTTCGACGGGCTCGTCGCAACCATAGACGGGGACGTATCGGAGGAGGTCTCGGTGTCGATCCACCTGTCCGGCGCGAACCCGGACACCATGGAAGGCCACCCGTTCGAGTTCAACCTGCGGGTGGAATCGCGCCTGGTCGACCTGCTGCGAAACGCGACAGCCGTGCACCAGATGCCGGCCCGCATCGAGGAGCGCATCCGGGAGATGTGGGAGGCTTCCCGATGATGGGCTGGCAGCGGCGCGCGGCGCGGCGTCTGCGCTGGACGGCGCAGTGGGGTGGGGATAGGCTCCGGTGGCCCGACCCGGGCGAGAAGGAGGGGAGCATGAGCGCACGCTACGCGGGTCTCGCGCTGCTCCTGCTCGCGCTGTCGCTCGGCTGCACACCGAAGGTGCAGGTGGAGGCTCCCAAGGAGCCCATCGTGATCAACCTGAACGTGAAGATCGAGCACGAGATCCGCGTCAGAGTCGACAAGGATCTCGACAAGGCGTTCGAGGACGAAAGCCTCTTCTGAGCCGCCGGGCCGAGACCCAGGAGGTCGACACGTGAACCAGTCGAAGCGTACTCACCGCACAGTCCGCGCCGTGGCGTCGGCGATGGTCGCGGCGGCCCTGTTGTTCGCGCCGGCCGCGCAAGCCGACGGCCTGGCGGACGCCAAGGCCGCCGGCCTGGTGGGCGAGCGCGCCGACGGCATGCTCGGCATCGTCGCGTCCGATGCCCCCGGCGACGTCGTGAAGCTGGTCGAGACGGTCAACGCAAGGCGCCGCGCGCTCTATGCGAAGATCGCCGACAAGAACGGGACCTCCCCTGCGGCGGTCGCAGCGCGGGCCGGCGAAAAGGCGATCGCCAAGACGGCGTCGGGCAACTACATCCAGGATCCCGACGGCCGGTGGGTGAAGAAGCCCTAGGAGCGCGTCCTTCCCGAAGCCTTCCGCCGCGAAGACCGGCCGCGCCCCGTCTTCGCGGCCTGCTCCCTCCGGCCCCCTCGACAGGCGACTGCACCGGTCCGGAGGCGTGTGCGCTCTGAGTCGTGCGCGCGGCGGGGTGGCGGGGAGAGGGCTCCCGGGGGCGTCTCGGCCGGGCGACTATTTCGCCCCGGACGGCTGGCTCACCCCTCGCCGGCGCCCGTCGCTTCGGCCACCGCGTCTGTCTTCGCCTCGGCTTCTTCCTCGCGCAGCTCCGCGTCTCGATCGACGGCCGCCTGTTCGTGGGGCAGCAGCGGCGGATAGGTCACGCCCCGTTCCACGGCGCGCTTCTGCATCGCGCGAATCTGCTTCGCCTGGTAGCGGGCGCGCGCGTCGGGGTTCGTCATGAACCACATCATCTTTGCGAATTCAGCGTTCTCTTCATCGCTCATGAGGCCGGCGAAGTAGGGCGGCGGCGCGTTCTTCGCCCCGGTGTTCAACCGCTGCCGATCGAGCGGATGGGGCTCGATGGCGACTCCGCGCGCGAGGGCGAGCGCCTTCATCTTCTCGCCGTGCGCCTTCCAGTACGCCTCCTGCTCCTCCGGCGTGGGGAGGGCCTGGAGCTCGTGCCAGTAGGCTTGCCGCTCTTCGCGCGACAACATGGCGCGCCCGTAGACGATTCCGCGCAGCCAGCGGTATTTGGGGGGGCCGTCGCCCGCCGCCGCGGGTGCCAGCACGAGCAGCAGTGCGGCGATCGCCGTCATGCGGTGGATCATCTGCATCTCCTTCGAACCGTCTCGATTGGGACGCCGCCCGGGCGGTCCAGGTTCCCCAGCGACGGGGCCGGGCGCCATCCGGCGCGGGCCGTTGTTGCGCACGATCTGCCGGATCCCGCCGCCGTCGAAGCTCGTGAATCCGTCGGCGCAGGGTACCCGAAGCGGAGCAGACGCGGCCAACGCCCGCGCGGCGCGGCCGCCCGGCGCGGATCTACCGGCGACCCGACAGCCCGAAGAGCTGCTTCGCGACGATGCTGCGCATGATCTCAGTCGTGCCGCCGCCGATGGTCTCCCACAGGCTCTGACGCCACAGCAACCCGACGCGCACACCCTCGACCAGCGCCTCGGGACCGCCGAACTCCAGGGCAGCGCGGGCGATGTCCTGACATGCCGTGGTGTGCACGATCTTGCTGGCGGCGGCCTCGACCGCGCCCGGCTGGCCCCGCATCAGGGCGTCGAGCACCCGCAGCGCGTGCATCTCGACCTCGAAGGTCTGAACCGCGAGATCGGCCAGCGTCCGCCGCACGCCCGGATCGTCGGCGAGCCCGCGTTCGCGGGCCCAGGCGATCACCTCCTCGAGGTCGCGCCGCACGCGCCCGGGCGGGAACTGGATGTGGCGCTCGTCCGCAAGCGCCTCTCCCATGATCTTCCAGGCGCCATTCTCCGGACCGATGCGGCCATCGACGGGCACCCGGACGTCTTCGAGAAAGACCTCGTTCAGCTGGTCGCCGTCCAACGTCGGAAGCGGACCGACCCGCACCCCCGGCGCCGAGAGGTCCACGATCAGCAGCGTGAGGCCCTGTCCCCGGCTCTCCTGGGGGCCGGTGCGGCACAGGAGCCACAGGAAATCCATGTCCTGGGCGTAGGACTGCCAGCACTTCTGGCCGTTGACGACGTAGCAATCGCCCTCTAGATCCGCGCGGCAGCGGAGACTCGCGAGGTCCGAGCCGGCCTCGGGCTCCGAGTAGCCGAGCGAGAAGTGCAGCTCGCCCCTGCGGATGGGCGGCAGCCAGCGCTCCCGCTGCTCGGGGGTTCCGTAGCGGGCGATCGTCTTCGCCACGATGCCAGACGCCAGCGGGTTGCGCGCCGCACGCGCATAGCCGACCTCGTCCCACAGGATGTACTCGTGGGAGAGGGGCGCACCGGAGCCGCCCGCCTCCACGGGCCAGCCCAACGACAGCCAGCCGCGCTCCCCCAGCGCCTCGAACAGCGCGCGCACGCGCGGCCACTTGTGCCCCTGGAGGAAGAAGGCGTCGAGATCGCGATAGTCCGCCAGGAACTCGACGACCTCGGCGCGGAAGGCCTCTTCTTCCGGAGAGAATGCGAAGTTCACGCCTCGCCCTCGTCGCTGCGCGCGTCCGGATCCGGGTTCCAGACCGGCTCGCGCTTCTCGCCGAAGGCCCGCGGACCCTCGCTGAAGTCCGGGTGGCGCCAGTGCTCGCGCAGCAGCGTCCAGCCGCGTTCCATGGCGTCGCGATAGCCCGTCTCGAGGGAGCCCCAGATCGCCTGCTTCGAGCGGGCCATCGCCTGGGGCGAGTTCTTGGCGATGGAGTGTGCCATCGCGAGGGCCGCCGGCAGCACCTCGGCGGGGGTGTCGACGAGCTAGTCGTCGAGGCCGAGCTGGTGGGCGCGCGCCGCGGACATGCGATAGTCCCGCCCCATCAGCGTCATGCGCAGCGCCGATCCCAGGGGCAGGCGCTTGGCGAGACCGATGTTCTCGATCGCCCCCACCATGCCGATGTTCACGTGGGTGTCCAGGAAGGCGGCGTTGCGCGAGGCGAGGACGATGTCCGAATCGACCACGAAGTGCAGACCGCCGCCCACGCACAGGCCGTTCACCGCGCACAACACCGGCTTCCAGACCCCGTTCTGCTGGGGGGACCAGTACACGGACTCGGCGAGGGGAGCGTCGACGAAGACGTCGCCGGCATCGTCGCCCTCGGCTTCCGCGACGTCCATGCCGGTGCAGAAGTGCCGCTCGCCGGCCGCCGTGACCACCGCCACCCGGATGTCGTCGCTGCGCTGCACGTCGGCCCAGATCGCCCGGAAGATCGCCATCATGCGGGGCGCCAGCGAGTTCCCGCGCTCGGGTCGGTCGAGCGTGACGATGGCGACCTCTCCCCGCTTCTCGTAGCGCACGCCGTCCTGCGGACGGCTGAGGTCGACGGGCTTGGCGGCGGTCATGGCGGCTCCTTCAAAGTCCGAAATGGGCGAGCAACGACGTGCGAGCGCCTTCCTCCCCCGGAGGCTGGATGGCCAGCTGCAGGATCCGGCGCGAGAGGTGGAAGGCCGGACCTTCCATGGTGATGCCGATCGCGCCGAAGAGCTGGTGGCAGGTGTGCGCCGCCTCGACGGCGGCCCGGTGCGCCGACAGCCGCGCCGCTCCGGCGATCGCTCGAGCCCGGGGGGCTCCCGCTTCGAAGTGGAAGGCGGCGGAGCGAGCCAGCGCGGTCGCCGACCCGAGCCTTGTCGCGCAGTCTGCGAGCGGGTGGGCGACCGCCTGGAACTCGCCGATCACCTGGCCGAACTGCCTGCGCGTTCGGGCATGCTCGGCCGTGACCAGGGAGAGCCGGCGCCCGGCGGCGGCCAGGAACGCGGCGAGGGTGAGCTCGTAGAGGGCGACTGCACGCTCCCCGCCCGGGAGCTCCTCCGCGCGCTCGAGCGCGACGCGGCCCCAAGGCTCTCCGCCGAGCGTGGCGACGGCTTCGACCGGGCCCGTGGGCACACAGCGCCAGACGCGCCCGCCCTCGACCGCGAGAAAGATCGAGGCGTCCGCTGCAAAGGGCATGAGCGGCGGCGCGCCGACCGAGACCACCGCCG
>JBHHVG010000262.1:0-5059 GCA_046754165.1 Myxococcota bacterium | reverse complement strand
GGCGCGTTGATCTCCGTCGAACGGTTGAGCACGACGCCGAACGTCCCGCTCACGTCATGATGGACCACCAGGACCACGGCTCGCTGAAAGTTGGGGTCGAGCAGCTGGGGCATCGCGATGAGCAGCGACGGTGCGAGGGAGGATTCCGGCACCTCCCCATGCTAGCAGCTGGATCCAAAGCAGCGACGGCGTGAGCCCGTGCCGGCGCGGATGTATTCTTTCGACGATGGCCACCTCCCGCATTCCCGTCGGCGTCGCAGTCGCGGCGTCGATCGCCGCCGTGTGCGTCGGAATTCGCGGCGTCGCCGGCATGGACGACATGGGGAACTTCGAGGCCACGGCCATCGACGCGCTCGGCTTCGAGGGCCTGCTCGCCCTGGCCGCGTTCGCCGGCGCGGCCTTTGCGCCCGCGGGCACCGCCACCCGCCTCGCGCTCCGGCCCGGGCGCCTCGGCTCCGGGCCGTTGCTGCTCCTCGTCGTGGGAACGCTGGGAGCGAGCCTCGCGCTCGACGGTCTGCTCGATTGGACCGGTCTCAAGCGGGAGAGCGCGCTGGCCGGTTTCGAGCAGCTCATCGCCGGCGTCCGGGGCCCGTCTCTGTTGCTCGCGCTGGTGGCGTTCGCGGTGGCACCCGGCGTCTCCGAAGAGCTGCTGTGTCGGGGGCTGATCCAGCAGGGGTTGGTCCGGCGGCTCGGCGCGGTGCCGGGAATCCTGCTGGCCTCGGCGGCCTTCGGCGCGCTGCACAAGGACCCGATCCACGCGGTCTTCGCCGCCGCCCTGGGCTTGTACCTCGGCCTCGTGTGTCACCTCGCCGGCAGCGTCCGTGCCTCGATCGTCTGCCACACGGCCAACAACGTCCTCGCCGTGCTCTCCGGCGCGCTGGTCCCGGATTTCGACGCGGGCGGAGTCCTCGCCGTCGCCGGCGGGGCAGTCGTGGCGATCGGCGCCGCCTGGGCCGTGTGGAGGCGCTGCGGCGGGCCGGAGGTCGTTCCCGGCGGGCCCGGGGGCAACCCCGCGGGTGACGGACTTCGGGGCGCCCTGGCGCCCCCGCCGTGATCCGGGCCCGGTCCGCTACAGCTTTCCGCCCAAACGGACGACCGATACGAGTGCGACGGGGCGCATCGCGCGCCCGAATCCGGGAACGGTGCAAATGTCCCAATCGGTCTCCGTGCTGCTGCTGGACGACGGCGAGCTCGACGACATCCAGAGGATGCTCGAGCAGATGCAGATTCCGTTCGGCCGGGTCCGCGGCGCCTCGATCGTTCCGGGCATGGGCGGACCCACGGACCTGCTGATCGCAACGCCGCGGCGCATCAACGCCGTGCGTGACATCCAGAGCAATCTGCCGGACGACAGCGCACCCGTCCGGATCGTGGTGGCGAGCGAAGATTCGACGTCGTTGCGCAGCCGGCTCCGCAACGTAGGTTTCGACTACCTCGTGCGCCGGCCGGTGCACCAGGAGGCCCTGCGCCTGCTGGTGCTCCACTCGCTCTACACGGGTGAGGAGCGCCGCTACGAGCCCCGCATTCCCATGGGGTACGAGATCGCCTTCCGGAGCGGACTCCGGCAGCGGCGCGGGATCCTCGCCGACCTGTCGACCCGCGGCTGCCGCCTCCTCGTGGACAGCGCGCTCGAGGACGGCAAGCGGCTCCGCATCGAGATTCCCGACGAGCTGGGAACTTCGGAGCCGCTCTCGATCCGGGGGCACGTGATCTGGTCGCGCTTCGACGCAGCCGTCGACGGGCAGGCGCGCCATGTCGTCGCTGTCATGTTCGAGAAGCTGCCGACCGCGGTGCGCAACGAGCTGGAGTGGATCCTGGAGGAGCGCGCCAAGGGACCCGCGCGCCTGAGCGAGTCCCCCGCGCCGGAAGAGGTCGCGGCAGAGGAGCGCGGCATTCGGGAGCTTCCGACCCGCAACCTCCGAAAGGACCCCCGCTTCGAACCCGACGTCGACACGGCGGTCGAGATCGACTCGGATCCCGTCGGTCGCGTGAGCGAGCCAGTGACGCCAAGGCCGCAGGAGAATTCCCCCCAGAGCAGCGAGCCCGGGGCGCCGGACGTCGGCGGAAGCACCGCCGAGGTCGGGCCTGCACCCGCCGAGGAGAACGCTTCCCCGGTCGAGCGGCGCACGGAACGCCGCGCCGCCTTCGAGGCGAAGGTCCCGGCCTTCTGCAGCCGCGCGCTTCGCGTCCTGGTCGGCCGCGACCTCACCGCCCACGGCATGCGCGTCGAGGCCAGCCCGGAACTCGCCCTCGGAGATCGCCTGCACCTCGCGATCTACGGCGAACCGGGGGAGGAGCCGTTCCTGGTCTGGGCCAAGGTCGCCCGAGACGACCTCGATCAGGGTGTGATGATCGAATTCGATCCGCTCCACGCCGTCGTGGCCCGACAGCTCGAGAAGCTCGTCGCGTCCCTCCCCGCGGTGGAATCCCTCCAGGACGGAGAGATCGAAGCCATGGGGACGGTCATCAGCGAGATCCTGCCCGACAGCGACGGCTAGCGGCCCGACCCAGTCGCCCTCGCACGCACCCGTGGGCCAATTTTCCTCAATCCCGCCCGTCCGTCTTCCGATTGGAGGAGCGACGTGTATCTCGCCGCGGCGGGCGCTCGCAGCCGCGCTGATATCGGACGGGAGCCCGTGGACGAGCCGAACTCATCGATCCACCAGAGACTGACGCGAACCGTCTTCCTGGTGACCGTCTCGGCACTCGTGACCGCCTGTCTCGTCCTGATCGCCTTCGACTGGATCGCCGTACGTTCGTCGATTTCGCGCAACACCGAGACCATCGCAAAGCTGATCGGCATCAACCTCGTGGAGTCGCTGACGTTCTACGATCCGATCTCCGCCCAGGAGCTGCTCGAATCTCTGAGCGCGGCGAACCGCGTGGACGCCGCGGTCGTATTCGACGACAAGGGCCGACCGTTCGCCAAGTACGTCAAGAGCGATGTGATGTCGACCTTCGCGCCGCCGGAGATCCCTACGGTGGGCCAGACCTTCGACGGCGGAACCTTCGAATTGACGCGCGAGATCGCGTCCAATGGCGGCCGACTCGGAACCATCTACATCCGCTCGAACACAGCCGAGCTGTCCGAGCGGATTCAGCGCTACGCGTTCGTCGTCGGACTGCTGACACTCGCCATGGCGGCGGTGACATGGGCCATGTCGGCGCGATTGCGGCGTCAGATCGCAGACCCACTGACAGACATCGCCAACGCCTCCGCGGCCATCGCGGAAGGCGACCTCTCCTGCACGGCGCCCACGACGACGGGCGGCGAGATCGGAAAGCTGGCGAACACCTTCAATGCAATGACCGCCACGCTGCGAGACATCGTCCAACGGGTACGTCAGAGCCTCGGGGACGTCAATGAGGTCTCCGATTCCCTCCGGGACAACGTGCGGGGCATGTCGGTCGAGGCCCAGCGCCAGAGCGCGGCCGTCGACGAGACCACCGAGTCGATCGAGCAGCTGGGCGGGTCGATCATCGAGGTGAACTCCATCGTCTCGGAGGTGTCGGACTCGGCCCGCGAGACCTCGTCATCGATCGTGCAGATGGACACGTCGATCGTCTCGGTCGCCGAGAACATGGATCACCTCGCCGCGGCGATCGAGACCACCTCGGCCGGTGTCATCCAGGTCGCCAGCGGAACCGAGCAGGTGGTCTCCGGCGTGGGAACGCTGAAAGACGCCACGGACGACAGCATGGAGCGACTCGGGCAGCTTCGGCGATCCGTCCACCAGGTGCGCGAGAACTCGCGGGCGAGTCACACCCTGTGCGACGACACCAGCAATGAGACCGCCCGAGGCATGGAGGCGATGAACGAGACCATCGCCGCCATGAACGAGATCGCCACCAGCTTCGGCGACCTCGAGGAGAGCGTGTCGCGTCTCGCCAAGAATTCGAACTCGATCGGCGACATCCTCGATGTGATTCGCGACGTCGCCGAGCAGACCGGGATGCTCTCGCTCAACGCGTCGATCATTGCGGCGCAGGCCGGAGAGCAGGGCAAGGCCTTCTCCGTCGTCGCTGACGAGGTCAACAACCTCGCCGGCCGCACGCATCGCTCGACGCAGGAGATCGCGAAGCTCGTACAGGCCGTGCAGGACGACACTGCTGCTGCGGTCGCCGCTGCCGAGCGGGGATCCGCCGTCGTCGAGAAGGGAGTCAAGCGCTCGAACGTAGCCGGCCAGGTGTTGGCGAGGATCGGAGAGAAGTCTCGCGATTCCGCCGAGAGGGTTGGCGTGATCCACGAGGCCAGCTCGCAGCAGAGCGCCGACCTCGAGAAGGTCGAGCGATCGATGACCCAGGTCCGCGAGATCGTCGAACAGATCAACCACTCGTCGCTCGACCAGCAGGCCGCAACCTCCGAGATCGCCAACGCGGTCGAGAACATCCGCTCACTCGGAAAGGGCGTGAAGACCTCGACGGACGAGCAGCGGCGGGGAAGCCGGCTCATGACGGACGCCGTCACCCACGTGGCGACGACCCTCGACCAGATCGCCGAGGCGACCCGGGCTCAGGCCAAGAGCAGCGAGATCATCCAGCAGGCGCTGCGGGTGTTCCGCGACGTCGCCGGAGACTCGCTCCGTCGCGCCGAGGCGATCGGCAGCATGGTGGAGACCCTCTCCGAGCGCTCGACGCGCCTCGGCGACGCCGTCGGTCGCTTCGGGACCCGCAACACGCACCCGGGAATCGACGACGCGTCAAGACGGCTTCGAGATGAGGCCGTGCTTCTGAGCGCGATAGATCACGGCACCGCGGCTGATCTCGAGCCTCCGGGCGACCTCGGCGAGGTTTCCACCGCAGGTCTCGAGGAGTGACACCAGCTCTTCCCGCTGCTTCTGCTGCTTCTGGATCCTCATCGATGCCACGCTGTCCGGAGACTCGCCCAGCACCTCGCGGACACGGGCTGCCGTGACCTCGCCGTCCGGTGAGAACGCCACCAGCTTCTCGACGATCGACGCGAGATCTCGGACGTTTCCCACCCAGGTGCGCGCGCGCAGCAGCGCGATCGCCGCGCGATCGAGACGGACCCGCGTGCGCCCCATCTCCACGGCGATGC
>JBHHVG010000261.1:0-5065 GCA_046754165.1 Myxococcota bacterium | reverse complement strand
AGCACCTCCTCGTCGTGGGCGTGGCCTCGGGTGACGATCACCAGGTACGAGCCGCTGATCACGAAGTTGGCCGCGAGCGAGACGGACTCGAAGCGGCGCAGGGCCACCGGCACGAGCGTCGTGAGCAGCAGCGCTCCGACCAATGCGATCTCGAGTTGGGTGGAACCCTCCCGGGGCAGCGTCAGGTGGAAGAAGACGATGGCTTCGACACCGAGCAGCAGCAGCGCGAGGGTGAAGGAGACGACGATGCGCGCCCGCCGCAGGGTCTCGGGGTCGCCGGTCTGCATCGAGACCGGGATCCAGGAGTCGACCGTTCGGAGGTAGAACGCCCCGAAGCGGTGCATCCGCCCCGTCCCGGGCACGGCTTCCCGCGCGCTCTCGCCTGCCACAACCATGGACCCACCGAGGGTTTTCTCTCTGCACGGGCAACCACTTGCGCTCCCCGGTTGCATCGGCCAAACGGCCCGGAAGCCTTGAGAGATGCGGGCCTGCCCGGAGGGATGCGATTTCGTTATGGTTTCCACTCGCCCGGATGGTCCCGCGCCAGCGGCCGGGCCGGCGGAAGCTTCGCCGTAGCCGCCTCCGGCGGCGACCCCGCTGGAGGGTGCGTCAGACGACGCATCTCATCGGGAGGAGTGTGCATGGCGCAGCGCTCAGTGGGCCGCGTGTGAGCCCGTCCAGCCCGTCTCCCGGCGCGCCCGCCGAGGAGTCCGCGGAAACGGCCGCGCCCGCCACGGGCGAGTGGCCCGCGCGCGGCCACAGGAAGCCGGCCGACCCGGTCGCCGCCGCCGCGCGGCGCCTGGGCATCGAGCGCCTGCACGACGAGCAGGTGCAGGTGATCGAGGACGTCCTGGCCGGGCGGGATGTCCTGATGATCCTGCCCACCGGCTTCGGCAAGTCCGCCTGCTACCAGGTGCCGTCCATGGTGCTGCGAAAGCCCGTGGTGATGATCTCGCCGCTGATCGCGCTGCTCCGCGACCAGCACCGCGTGCTGCTCGAGCGCGACATCGACTGCGTGCGCATCGACGGCTCGGTGCGCGGACGCGCGCGCAAGGAGGCGCTCGACCGCATCGAGCGTGGCGGCCCTCTGCTCGTGATGACGACGCCGGAGACCCTGGCGGTCGCCGACGTCTCGGAGGTCCTGAAGAAGACCGGCGTCGGGCTGGCGGCCGTCGACGAGGCCCACTGCATCTCCGAGTGGGGCCACGACTTCCGCCCGGCCTACCGGCGCCTCGGCTCCCGGTTGCGCGCCTTCGGGGGCCCGCCGATCCTGGCCCTCACCGCGACGGCGACCGAGCGCATCCGCTCGACGATCGTGACGTCGCTCGGCATGCGCGAACCGAGCGTGGTCGCGAGCTCGCCGCACCGCTCGAACCTCGCCTTCGAGGTGCTCCACTGCGAGGGCGACGAGCGGCTGCGCGCACTCGTGCGCCTGGTGAAGCGGCTGCGGCGGCCGGGCATCATCTACTGCGCCACCCGCCGAGAGGTCGACACGGTGTACGCGGTGCTGCGGCGCTTCGGAGTGCCGACCCACCGCTACCACGGGGCGATGAATGCCGGCGATCGCCACGCCGAGCAGAAGCGCTTCATGCGCTCGCGCCACCGTTCGGTGATGACCGCCACCAACGCCTTCGGTCTCGGCATCGACAAGCCGGACATCCGCTACATCCTGCACTACCAGGCGCCCGCCTCCCTCGAGCAGTACGTGCAGGAGGCCGGCCGCGGCGGGCGCGACGGCAAGAAGGCCAACTGCATCCTGCTCGACGACCCGTCGGACCGCGCCATCCACGAGGCGCTGCTGTCGCGCAGCCGGGTGCGGCCGGACCAGCTCTACCAGCTCGGGGCCGCGCTCGCGGCCTGGTCCGAAGAGGACCGCGACCCGTCCCTCGAGGCCCTGGCGCTCTCGGCCGAGCTCGGCCCTCGCGTCACTTCGGCCCTGCTGACGAAGGTCGAGGAGGCCGGGCTGGTCGAGGCCCACGATCACGAGGTGCGCATCCTCACCTCCCACGAGACCATCGAGGAGGATGTCCGCGCCCTGGCCGGCCAGTTCGAGACCCTGAAGATCCAGGACGGGCGGCGCCTCGACTCCATCACCGCCTACGAGCGCACCGACCTCTGTCGGGCGGTCTTCCTGCGCGACTACTTCGGCGAGGAGGGCGGCCTGCCCTGCGGCCTGTGCGACGTCTGCCGCGGCCGGCCAGACCGGCCCACGGGCTTCTTCGACCCGCTGGTCCGGCCCGCGAGCAAGAAGAAGAAGAAGAAGCGGTCGCGCGGCAAGCGGTCTTCGGACGAGAGCGCCGGTGGGCGGCGCGGACGCGGGCGACGGCGCGGACGGAAGAAGGTCGCGGCGCAGAAGAGCGCCGCCGACGGGAGCGCATCGGCCGAGTCCGCGCAGACGCCGGGCCGGCGCCGGCGGCGCCGCAGACGCCGCCGCAAGCCGTCTCCTGAACCCGGCTGAGCGCCGGGCCGAATCAGCGATAGGGCGAGAAGTCGGGGTCGCGCTTCTCGGCGAAGGCGGTCCGCCCCTCGACGGCCTCGGCCGATTTGCCGAAGGCCTCGAGGCCGGTGAAGGCGAGCTTGCCCTGGCCGCTGGCCGCGACGCTGTCGGCGTTGAACGACGCCTTGAGGAAGCGCAGCGCCGTCGGCGAGAGCGCCGCGACCTCGCGGCCCCAGGAGAGGGCCTCGTCCATCAGCCGCTCACCGGGAACGACCTTGTTGACCAGGCCCCAGCGCTCGGCCTGGGCCGCGTCGTACTGCCGACAGAAGAACCAGATCTCCCGGGCACGCTTCTCCCCGACGATTCGCGAGAGGTAGGCCGTTCCGTAGCCCGCGTCGAAGGAGCCGACGCGCGGGCCGGCCTGGCCGAAGCGGGCGTGCTCGGCGGCGATGGAGACATCGCACACGACGTGGAGCACGTGGCCGCCCCCGATGGCGAGGCCGTTGACCGCCGCGATCACCGGCTTCGGCGTGTCGCGGATGACGTTCTGGAGGGTGTCGACCTCGAACAGCCCGTTCGCGCTGGTGCCGTAGCTGCCCTTCTCGACGTACTCCTTCTGGTCGCCGCCGACGCAGAACGCGCGGTCTCCGGCGCCGGTGAGCACGACGCACGCGACCGAACGGTCGCTCCAGGCCCGCTGGAAGGCGTGGATCAGCTCTTCGACGGTGCGCCCGCGAAAGGCGTTCAGCCGCTTCGGGCGGTCGATCGTGATGATCGCGGTCGACTCCACGATCTCGTATCCGACATCTTCGTAGTCCATCGTGCTTCTCCGTGATTGGAAGGGGAGCTGCCGCCCGCTTCAGCCGGCCATCGTGAGCCCGCCGCTCACGCTGAGGACCTGGCCGGTGATGAAGGCCGAGCCGCTGCCCGAGAAGAACACGATGGCATCGGCGACCTCGTCGGGGCGGGCCAGGCGGCGGAAGGGAATCGCGCGTTCGAGGGCCTGGCGCATCTTCTCGGGCAGGCTCTGGAACAGCGGCGTGTCCGTTGGACCCGGACAGACGCAGTTCACGTTGATGCCCGCCCGCGCGACTTCGCGGGCCAGCGACTTCGTGAAGGCGATGATTCCGCCCTTGGCGCCGGCGTAGACCGTCTCGCCGGTGCTGCCGACGCGCCCGGCATCGCTGGCGACGTTCACGATCTTCCCGCGCCCCGCCTCGAGCATGGCCGGCAGGAGCAGGCGGGTGAGCTTCACGGGCCCCAGCAGGTTGAGGCGCACGATCTCTTCCATGAACGCGAAGCTGTTCTCGACGAATGGCTCGAGGCGGTCCCAGCCCGCTGCGTTCACCAGCACGTCCGGCACACCGATCGCCTCGGCGGCGGCGCGGATCGACGCGTCGTCGGTGAGATCCGCGGCCATGAAGATGCCGTCGGAGCCAGAGGCGCGGATGGCCGCGCAGGCGTCGGCGCCGCCGATCTCGTCGCGGTCCACCACCGCAATGCGCGCGCCCGCGGCAGCCAACGCCAGCGCCGCAGCGCGCCCAATGCCCGACGCGGCGCCGGTCACCACCGCGAGCCGCCCGGAGAGGCCGTCGTCCTTCACGGCGTCGATTCTACCCGACGGAAGCGGACGCGGGGGCGCGGGCCGCTGCGGACCACCGGGGGCCGCTTGACGGATCCGGAGAATCGCGGTGGACTGGTCGCCTCCAGCGCCGCACGCCCGCGAGGTAGACGAAGCTGTCCCCGGTTGCACGCGCCCCCGAGCGGAGCAGGCCCCAGCGCGGGCGCGCCCGGGCGCTGGCGTGCGCGCTCGCCCTCGCCGCGGGCTGCGACGCAGCCGCGCCCGATCGCCCCGGAGGACCGGTAGCGGGCTGGCCGGTCCACGCCGGCGGGCCCGGCGGCACCCGCTACTCCCCGCTCGCGGAGATCACTCCGGAGAACGTCCGTCGTCTCGAGGTCGCCTGGGAGTACCACACCGGCGACCTGCGCGGCGAAACCCCGGGCGATCGCAACCACGCCTTCCAGGCGACGCCCGTTCTTCTGGGGGACGCGCTCGTCTTCTGCACCCCCCGCAGCCGGGTCGTCTCCCTCGATGCCGAGACCGGCCGCCTGCGCTGGCAGTACGACCCGCAGATCGATCTCTCGCAGGGCCAGTACAACCTCGCCTGCCGCGGCGTGACGGCCTGGGAGGATGGCGCCCCGGAGCCTCCCTGCTCGCCGCGGATCTTCGTCGCGACCGCCGACGCGCGACTCGTGGCCGTCGACGCGGCGACGGGCCGGCGATGCGAGGGCTTCGGCGCCGGCGGTGAGGTCGACCTCTCCGTGGCGGTCGCCCCGCCACACCCGAGCGAGCTCGGCATCACGTCTCCACCCATCGTCGTCGGCGACGTCGTGATCGTGGGCTCCTCCATCGGCGAGAACCGCCGGGTCGACATGCCGAGCGGCATGGTCCAGGCCTTCAACGCGCGCAGCGGCGCGCCGCGCTGGCAGTGGGATCCGATTCCCCGCGACCCCGCCGACCCGGCCCGCGCCGGATGGGCCGGCGACAGCGCCGACCGCACCGGTGGCGCCAACGTGTGGTCCCTGGGCTCCGCAGACCCGGAGCGCGATCTGGTGTTCCTGCCCACC
>JBHHVG010000260.1:0-5076 GCA_046754165.1 Myxococcota bacterium | reverse complement strand
CGAACCTGCGACCTGCGGTTTAGGAAACCGACGCTCTATCCCCTGAGCTACGGGGGCGCGGGAGAGGAAGCTATCGAATCGCCTGGGAGTTTCCCATTCGACGCGACCCTGGACGCGCTTCCAATGCCGAGGCGGACGACTCTGCTGGGGTCGATCGCGGCGACCGGGTATGCTCGGCGTGATGTCCACGGCGAACGTCACGGCCGCGAAGACGCCGCTGATCATTCCCGTCGAGAACCAGGTCCGGGAATTCGATCCAAAGCTCCTGCTCGCCTGTGTTGCCGCAGAGCGGGGCTTCGTCTCGGTGATCGGGTCGCGACAGCAGATCGACTACCGCATCGCGCATCTCCCGCGTGGCATCTATCTCTCCAAGAGCATGACCGTTCGGAGCGTCAAGATGTTCCGAATCCTGCGCAAGCTGGGCCATGTGATCACGGCGTGGGACGAGGAGGGGCTGGTGCACCCGCCGCCCGAAACGTACTTCAGCCGCCGCCTCTCACCCGTCTCGATCCAGTACGTGAACCACCTCTTCGCCTGGGGCGAGGAGAGCGCCGATCTCCTGCGCGAGTACCCCGAGCTGCCCGTCGGGACCCCGATCCACGTCACCGGAAACCCGCGCGGGGACATGCTTCGCCGCGAGATGCGCGCCTTCTACCGGCGCGAGGCCGAGGCGCTGCACAAGGAGCATGGCGACTTCCTCCTCGTCAACACGAACTTCAACCACGTCAACGCCTTCGTGTCGGCCCAGAATCTGCTCCGATCTCCTCGCTCCGATGGCGGAGAGCCGGACTTCGGTAGCGCTGCGCGCGGGATGAGCCCCGATCGCGCGCTGGGGCTCCACGCGCACAAGCAGGCGATCTTCGAGAGCTTCCAGGCCGCGATTCCGGCCCTGGAGCGCGCCTTTCCGGACCTCGCGATCGTCGTTCGGCCGCATCCGACGGAGAACCACGATGTCTACCACCAGATCGCGGAGCGATGCGAGCGGGTGCGCGTCACGAACGAGGGCAACGTGATCCCCTGGGTCCTGGCGGCGAAGGCGCTCGTCCACAACGGCTGCACCACCGGCCTGGAGGCCTACGCGCTGGGCCTGCCCGCCGTTACGTATCGCGTTCGCGTCGACGACACCTACGACCTCGGCTTCTTCCGACTGCCGAACCTCGTGAGCCATGAGTGCCGCGATTTCGAGGAGCTGCGGGAGTTCCTCGCCGGGGTGCTCGCGGGTCGGAACGGTTCGGCGGGCGGAGCCGAGCGTCGGGCGCTCGTCGAACATCATCTCGCGGCACAGGACGGCCCGTTGGCCTGCGAGCGAATCGTTTCCGTGCTCGAACGCGTCGCGGCCGATCGAACTGGCACGCCCGGGCCGCCCGCGCGCGATCGGATCGGCGGCTCGATCGCGGCGACGTGGCGGCGCATCGGGAAGAAGCTCCGATCGTACCTGCCGAACTCGGCCAACCGGCCCGAATTCCAGAAGCATCGCTTTCCCGAGCTCACGCTCGAAGACGTGCGAGAGCGGGCCTCGCGTTTCCAGAGTCTGCTCGGGAGCGAAGCGAAGCTTCGCGTGACACGACTCTCCAGTGAGATCTTCCGAGTGAGCGCCTGATCGACGGGGAATGCCTCGGCGCCACACTCGCTGCCCCGATTCGCCACAACTGCGTCATTCTTCCTCGCGACGCCCGGCCGTCTGGCCGCGAATGTCCCGGACCGACTCCACCGAATTCATTTACTGACGTCGCCTTCGCGTATAGCAGCGACGGCAGCGGCGATTTATCTTGCCGCCGCTGGGGGCAACCCGAAGACTGGACAGCGCGCGGGCTCTGCTCGCGGTTTCATCCGACCGAGCCGCCGCGACGGTTTCCGCCAGTCGATCGATGTTTCCCGCCCGGGGGTGCACGGATGCGAAGGCTCGTCATCGCGAACAGGTCCATCGATGATCACGAAGACTGCTACGTCGTGGCGGAAATCGGCCACAACCATCAGGGAAGCGTGGACACGGCCCGGGAGATGTTCCGCGTCGCGAAAGAGTGCGGTGCCGATGCCGTGAAGCTCCAGAAGCGCTCGAACCGCTCGCTCTACACCAGAGCCGCCTACCAAAGGCCCTATGAGAGTCCGCATGGATTCGGGACGACCTATGGCGAGCATCGGGAAGCGCTCGAGCTCGGCTGGGACGACTACCAGGAGCTGAAGAGCTACGCCGGAGAGCTCGGAATCACCATGTTCGCCACTGCCTTCGACTTCGAGAGCGCAGATTTCCTGGCCAAGCTCGACGTCCCGGCCTTCAAGATCGCATCCGGAGACCTGAAGAGCATCCCGCTGCTGACGTACATCGCCGAGATGCAGAAGCCGATCATCATCAGCACGGGCGGTGGGACGCTCGAGGACGTCATCCGGGCCTACGACGCCATCATGCCCATCAACTCCCAGCTGTGCATCTTGCAGTGTACGGCCGGCTATCCGCCTGAGTTCGATGAGCTCAGTCTGGGAGTGATCCGCACCTACCGAGAGCGGTTTCACGACAACGTAATCGGATTCTCCTCCCACGACAACGGTATCGCGATGGCCCTGGCGGCCTACATGCTGGGCGCGCGGGTGATCGAGAAGCACCTCACGTTGAATCACACCTGGAAGGGAACGGACCACGCGTTCTCGCTGGAGCCGATCGGGTTCACGAAGATGGTGCGGGATCTGCGCAGGGCGCGCGTCGCGACCGGGGATGGGAAGAAGCGGGTCTACGACAGCGAGATCGCTCCGATCATCAAGATGGGGAAGAAGCTCGTCGCCGCGCGAGACCTTCCGGCCGGACACACGATTCGCCGCGAGGACGTGGCGCTCAAGTCGCCGGGCGATGGCTTGCCGCCGTTCGAGACGGACAACGTCATCGGGCTCACGACGCGCCGCGCCCTGCGGGCGGACGAGGACATCAGCTTCGAGGTCCTCGGCGCAGACCGGGGTTGGGCGCTGGTGGCTCCTTGAATGACCCGTTTCGCCTCTCCGGGGAAGCTGCGGTCGTCAGCGGGGCGCTGGGTCGACTGGGACCGGTCTGGTCGAAAGCGCTGCTCGGCGCCGGAGCCAACGTTCTCGCCCTGGACCTGCCCGGCACCCCTCCCTCCCCCGAATTCGAGAAGCTCGCCGCCCAGTACGACGAGACCCGACTGAAGCTGGCCACCGCGGACGTCCGCGATCGGCCCGCCCTCGAAGCGGCGTGCGAAGAATGCGTCGACCGCTTCGGCGTACCCTTCGTACTGGTGAACAACGCGGGGATCGATCGGCCTCCCGTCGCCCAGGGCCCCGAGCCACGGCTGGAAGACATTCCGATCGAGATGAATCGCCAGATCTTCGACGTCAACGTCCTCGGCGTATTTCTCGTCTCGCAGGTGTTCGGAGGTCGGATGGTCACGGCAAGGCGCGGGGCGATCGTCAACATCGGCTCGCTGTACGCGAGCGTCTCGCCCGATCCCCGTTTCTACGACCACATCGGCGGCGAACCGCCATTCCTCAAGCCGCCCGCCTACGGTGCTTCCAAGGCGGCCGTCGTCAATCTGACGCGGTATCTGTCCACGCTCTGGGCGCCTCGGGGCGTGCGGGTCAATGCCTTGTCTCCCGGCGGAGTGCTGGGAACGCAGGACGAGGAGTTCAAGCGCAAGTTCGTCGACCGGGTACCGTTGGGCCGGATGGCGACGAACGAGGATCTCGGCGGCCCGCTGCTGTTCCTGGCCTCACCGATCTCGTCCTACGTGACGGGGATCGAGCTGATGGTGGACGGCGGCTACACGGCCTGGTAACGCGTGGACGAAGCGATCACGGAGAGGATGTCGGGGACCCTTCCGGATGAGATCCTGAACTGGATCGACGGAAAGGAGTGTCCGGCCGCCTCTGCGGAGATGTTCGACAAGCTGTCCCCGGCGACGGGGTCCAGGCTTTTCCGAGTGGCGCGGTCGCGGTCACAGGACGTCGAAAGCGCCGTGGCATCGGCCCGGAGATCCCAACCCGCCTGGGCAGATTCCACGTCCGTGCAGCGCGGCGAGCTGCTGCATGACATCTCGCAATCGATGCGCGCACGCCGGGAAGAGATCGCCGCCGTCGTCTCGGCGGAGACGGGCATGTCGCCCGCGCAGGCGCTCGGCGAGACCGATGCGGCCGTCGCCCAGGGGATCTTCATGGCCGGCGAGGGGCGCCGGTCGTACGGCCGGACGACCACCAGCGCCGTACCGAACAAGCAGGTCATGACGGTGAGGCAGCCACTGGGTGTCGCGGGGCTGATCGTCGCCGCCAACACACCCATCGCCAACGTGGCCTGGAAGGTGTTCCCGGCGCTCGTCTGCGGCAACGGCGCCGTGCTCAAGGCGGCAGAGGACACTCCGGCGACCGCCTGGCTCTTCGGGGCCATCGCCCACGAGGCGGGCCTGCCTCCCGGGGTGCTCAACATCGTCCAGGGCACAGGCGTGGAGGCCGGGGCGCCCCTGGTGGCGCACCCCGGCGTGGATGTCGTCAGCTTCACGGGATCCACGGACGTCGGGCGTGAGATCGCCGCGGTCGCCGGGAGACGTCTGGCAAAGCTGTCCCTGGAGCTCGGCGGCAAGAACCCCCTGATCGTATGCGATGACGCAGATTTCGAGAACGCCGCCAGGTGGGTGTTGCTATCGGCTTTCAGCAACGCGGGCCAGCGCTGTGCCGCAGGAAGCCGAATCATCGTCTTCGATTCGGTCTACGACCGATTCCGGGACCTGCTCGTGGAGCGAACCCGCGGGCTCCGGATCGGGCCCCGAGACGAAGACGACCTCGGGCCCGTGATCAACGAAACGCAGCTCGCCAACATCCTGGCGGTCGTCGCGCGCGCGCGACAACGGGGCGCCGTGGTCCTGATCGGCGGCGAACGGCTGGCCGGACCCGAGCACGAGAACGGCTTCTACATGGCACCCACGGTCATCGAGAACGTCGATCCGCACGACGAGATCTCGACCCGCGAGATCTTCGGTCCGGTCACGTGCCTGTACCGCGCCCGGGATTTCGCCGCGGCCCTCCACCTAGCGAACGATTCGCCGTACGGCCTCACCGCCTGCATCCACACGCGCAGCCTCC
>JBHHVG010000259.1:0-5077 GCA_046754165.1 Myxococcota bacterium | reverse complement strand
CAGGAATTCGGCCGGGAGGCGAATACGATCGGATCCAAGGGGAGCGACTCGCCGATCGCCCATCAGGTCGTCGATCTCAAGACGGAGATCGAGAGGATGCGCGAGCAGGTGCAGAACATTGAGTAACGTCGTTCTTCTCAACATCGGTTACGGCAACCTGGTGCTCGCGGCGCGGATCGTTGCGATCGCATCGCCGGTGTCGGCACCGATGAAGCGGTTGCGCGAGGAGGCGACGAGCCGAGGAAAGCTCGTCGACGCGACCCAGGGTCGGCGAACGCGCTCGATCCTCGTGATGGACAGCGACCACGTGATCCTCTCGGCGATCAACCCCGAGACGATCGCCTCTCGCATGCAGCAGGGAGACAGCGTGGGTTCCGAATCGTGACATCCCGATGCCACGACCGCGGCATCCCTTTCGTCGTCGCGGCTCCGTCCGGCACCGGCAAGACGACGGTCTGCCGGAAGATCCTCGCGGTGGACGACGCGGTCGTGTTCTCGATCTCCCACACCACGCGGCCACCGAGGGTCGGCGAGGTGAACGGATCGGACTACCACTTCGTGTCAGAGGACGAGTTCAAGCGAATGGTGGAGGCCGACGCCTTCCTCGAGTGGGCGGTCTACAACGGCCATCACTACGGGACGAGCTGGCGATCCATCGATGTCCCGCTCGAGGATGGGCGCGACGTCTTGCTCGAGATCGAGGTGCAGGGTGCCCGCCAGGTCCGGCAGCGCCGGAGCGACGCCCGATTCATCTTCCTGATGCCGCCGTCGACGACGGTGCTGGAAGAGAGGCTCGCCGGGCGCGGAACGGATTCGCGGGAGCAGGTGCAGCGGCGTCTCGAGCTGGCCCGCCGGGAGCTCACCGCCGTCGGCGACTTCGACTACGCCGTCGTGAACGACGACCTCGATCGCTGCGTCGCCGGCGTCGTCCGGATCATCGCCGCCGAGCGCGCCGGGGAGACCGCGGAGGTCCGGCAGCGCTTCGCCCCCGAGGCGCCGGCGTGAGGCCGGTTGGACGGCGCCGCGGGCGTCCGGTAGCCTAGCTCAAGGCCTTGATCTGTAAGGGGAAACCCGGGTTCGATGCTTCGGTTCAACGATATCGCCGACCGCATCCTGGAGTACGACCCCGGCTGCGACCTGTCGCTGCTCCAGCGCGCCTACGTGTACTCGGCGAAGGTGCACGACGGCCAGGAACGCCTGTCCGGCGAGCCCTACCTCGTCCATCCCCTCGAGGTCGCCGGTCTGCTCGTCGAGATGCGCATGGACGACGTCTGCGTCGCTGCGGGCCTCCTCCACGACGCCGTCGAAGACACCCTCTCGACGGTCGAGGAGATTCGGCGTCTGTTCGGCGACGAGGTCGCCTTCCTGGTCGAGGGCCTCACCAAGATCGCGAAGATCGAGTTCACCTCGGTGCGCGAACGTCAGGCCGAGAACTTCCGCAAGATGCTGCTGGCGATGTCGAAGGACATCCGGATCCTGCTGATCAAGCTGGCCGACCGCTTGCACAACATGCGCACTCTCCGCTTCACGGACGAGGACTCTCGGCGCAGGATCGCGCAGGAGACTCTCGAGATCTACTCGCCGCTCGCACACCGGCTCGGCATCCACTGGATGAACCGGGAGCTCGATGACCTGGCATTCCGGGCGATCAATCCGGAGCTCGTCGCCGATCTCGAAGAGCGCCTCCGCTCGAAGCGTGAAGACCGCGAACACTACATCGATGAGGTCATCGGGATCCTCTCGGACCACCTCCAGAGCGCGGGCCTTCCGTCCCAGGTCCAGGGGCGTCTGAAGGATCTCGGCTCGATCCACGCCAAGATGGAGGCCCAGGGGATCGACCTCGACGAGATCCACGACGTGATCGCGTTCCGGATCGTCGTCGAAGGCAAGACCGAGGACGTCTACGCGGCGCTCGGAATCGTCCATTCGATCTGGAGCCCGGTTCCGGGGCGATTCAAGGACTACGTCGCGTTGCCCAAGCCGAACAACTACCAGTCGCTCCACACGACGGTGATCGGCCCCTACGGCGAGCGCATGGAGGTCCAGATCCGGACGGACGAGATGCACCGCAACGCCGAGCTCGGCATCGCCGCGCACTGGAAGTACAAGGAAGGCGACCCGGGCACGACCGACACCGACGACGAGAAGTTCGCCTGGCTGCGACAGCTGCTCGAATGGCACCAGGATCTCGCCGACCCGCACGAGTTCCTCGACACGGTCAAGGTCGATCTCTTCCCGGACGAGGTTTTCGTGTTCACGCCCAAGGGCGAGGTGATCAACCTGGCGCGCGGTGCGACGCCCGTCGACTTCGCCTATGCAATTCACAGCGAGGTGGGCGCGCACTGCGCCGGCGCCAAGATGAACGGGAAGATGATCCCGCTGCGTTCCCGCCTCAACGACGGCGACACGGTGGAGATCATCACGAGCCCGAACCAGTATCCCCGCAAGGACTGGCTCGACTTCGTCGTCACCGGCAAGGCACGCAGCCAGATCCGCAGCGCCATCCGTGCGACCGGAAAGCTCCGCAGCGTCGAGCTGGGCCGCGATATCCTCGAGCGCGAGCTTCGCAAGGCCGGCTTCTCCCTCAAGCAGCTGCTCGCAAACGGTGAGCTCGACAAGGTCGCGCGGCGCGGTACGCGGACGTCGGTCGACGACCTCTTCTCGTCCGTCAGCTACGGGCGGATCTCGCCAGCCGAGGTGGTTCGGCGACTTCGCGGCGAAACTCCGCCGCAGCCGCAGAAGCCCGAGGCACCGAAGCGCCGCCTGTTCTGGCGCGCGCGCGAATCCCCCTCCAAGACCGGAATTCGCGTGAGTGGCCAGCCCGACGTTCTCGTCCGCTTTGCGCGCTGCTGCGGGCCGCTGCCCGGTGACGATGTGGTCGGGTTCGTCACCCGCGGGCGCGGCGTGACCATCCACCTGAGCGATTGCCCCAAGATCTTCGAACTCGACCCGGAGCGACGCATCGACGCGGCTTGGGAGGCCGACCCGGCGGTACCCCGCAAGATCAAGGTGCGTGTCCGTTCGCTGGATCAGCCCGGATTGCTCGCGAAGGTGACCAAGACGATCTCCGGCGCAGGCGTCAACATCAGTGCCGCCAACGTGTCGACCAGCTCCGATCAGAAGGCGATCCAGACCTACGATCTGTGGGTCAAGGACGTCGAGACGCTGAACGGCGTCATGAAGCAGATCGGCCGCATCAAGGGTGTCCTCAGCGTCGAGCGCGTGCGCCCGTGAACCGGGCGCTCAGCGCCTGCGTGATCGCTCGCGACGACGAGCACCATATCCGCCGTTGCCTGGCCTCGCTGGCCTGGGCAGACGAGTGCGTCGTGGTCGTCGACGACCGCAGCCGGGACTCCACCGAAGCCGTGGCGCGGGAGCTCGGGGCCCAGGTCGTCCGTCACCGCTACGAGGGCAACGTCGAGCAGAAGAACGCCGCGTTGGGTCTCGTGAAGGGAGACTGGGTCGTCTCCCTCGACGCCGACGAGGCGCTGTCGGAAGCGCTGGCGGCGCACGTCCGCCAGGCCATCGACGCGGCCGGCCCGGACGTAGCGGGATTCGAGCTGTGCCGCGTCACCTTCCACCTCGGTCGCTGGATCCGGCACGGCGACTTCCACCCGGACTGGCAGCTGCGCGTGTTCCGGAGGGCGGCGGGGTGCTGGGCCGGCACGAACCCGCACGGCCGCGTGCGCGTGCGCGGGCGCGTGCGGCGGATCTCCGGCGACCTCGTGCACGACAGCTACCGCGATCTCAGCGATCAGCTCGAGCGGATCCGCGACTTCAGCGGAGTCGAGGCGGCGGAGATGCACCGGGCGGGTCGGCGCGCGCGGCGGCGCGATCTGGTGCTGCGCCCGATCGCCCGTTGGCTGCGCGCCGTCGTTCTCAAGCGCGGTTACCGCGACGGGGTTCCGGGCCTGATCCTCGCGGGCATGACCGCCTGCCACGTCTTCTTCAAGTACGCGCGCCTGTGGGAGCTCGAGCGCGGAGAACCGCGGACGGACGCGTGAAGATCGTCCACGTCACGAGCGACTGGAAGTGGACGGGCCCGGCCGCGCCGATGCTGACGCTGCTCCGGGCGCAGCGCGACCGTGGCGACGAAGTCCAGCTCGTCTGTCCGCCACCGCCGGGCGCCGGGACGTCCCTGCGACGCGCGGCGCGCGCGTGCGGCGTCGAGCCGGCCCTCGAGATCGCGCGCGGCCGCGGCGCCGTCGGCTGGCGGGACGGATCCGACGTGGCGCGCCTCCGCCGCCTGCTCCGCCGCCAGCGTTTCGATGTCGTCCACGTCTGGCACACGCGCGACCACGTGCTGGCGCTGCGGGCCTCGGCGGGCTTGCGGCGGGCCGGGCTCACCCATCTGGTGCGCTCGTGGCAGCGCGCCGAAGCGGTGCCGGACCGGAGCTGGAACCGCTGGCTCTTCGGTCCCGGGACCGACGGGCTGTGGTGCGTGTCGCCGGGCGCCGTCTCCCGCAACGCCGCCCTGCGTTCCGGGCGCCCGTTGTCCGGGCGCCTGGGTGCGGTCGACCTGGTGCGCTTCCGGCCGCGCCGCCCCGACTCCCGCGTGCGCGCGGCGCTGGGGATTCGTCCCGAGCACCGCGTGGTCGCAATCGTCGCCCGGGCCCAGCCGCAGCGGCGCTTCGATCTGCTGCTCGCGGCCATGCAGAGGTTGGCCGATGGGGATGCGAAGGCGCGCCTGCTCGTCATCGGGCGCGGCACGCGCGCCAGAGAGCTCGCGGTGGCGCCGGCGGCGCGCATGGGACTGGCCGATCGGGTGGTCTTCGCCGGCTATCGGGGCCCGGACTACGCCGACGTGTTGCGCGCGGCCGATGTCTTTACGCTGCTGGTGCCCGGAAGCGACGGTGGCTGCCGGGCCCTGCTCGAGGCCGCGGCGTGCGGACTCCCCGCTGTGACGACGCGCCGCGGGGCCATGCCCGAGATCGTCGTGCACGGGGAGACCGGATGCGTGGTGGACGAAGACGCCGACGCCCTCGCCGCAGCCTGGCGCCGGCTTCTCGCAGACCCGCAGCTTCGCGCGGCGATCGGCGCCGCCCGGGGTCGGCTGCTGCGGCTTCTGTTCGTCGAG
>JBHHVG010000258.1:0-5079 GCA_046754165.1 Myxococcota bacterium | reverse complement strand
GCAGCGGAGCTCGCGGCGAAGATACGACTGAACGACGCCTGCCTCGCCGTATCCGCGACCTATGGGGACGAGATGGACCGGTACGTCGCGGCGCTCGCGGCTCTCGACGGAGACCTCTCCGCTTTCATCGTCCGGCTGCGCGATGCCGCAGAAGCGTCGGATCCGGTCGAGGTGTTGCTCGACCCCGCGCCGCGGTCGGCCGCGACGCCTTGAGAATCGCCCACATCGACGGCGTTCTGCGTCCCATCTGCCGGTCGCCGAGGCGCTCGTGGCGGCGCCCGGGGTCTCATGCAGAGCAGTCTTCTCGCCGATGAAGGCTGCGTGCCCGTTGAATCCGCTGCAGCAGAGTCGACGTCCGCCGCCGACTCGCTCGCCCTGACGCCCGAGCGCGCCTTCGATTGCGCCTCTCAGCTGCGCGACAACGTCGAGCGAGCGCTGCGGGGAAAACCCGAGGTTGTCCGACGCGCTGTCGAGACGCTGATCGCCGCAGGCCACCTGTTGCTGGAGGATGTGCCCGGGGTCGGCAAGACGACCCTTGCCCACGCGCTGGCACGCTCCGTCGACGCGGAGTTTCGGCGCATCCAGTTCACCAGCGACCTGCTTCCGGGAGACCTGCTCGGGACGTCGGTCCCCGAGGTGCGCGACGGAGTGCCCACCGGGAGCTTTCGCTTCCAGCCCGGTCCGATCTTCGCCAACGTAGTGCTTGCAGACGAGGTGAACCGCGCGAGCCCGAAGGCGCAGTCCGCCCTGCTCGAAGCCATGAGTGACGGCTCGGTGAGCGTCGACGGCGTCACGCGAGCTCTGCCGCGGCCGTTCTTCGTGGTCGCCACCCAGAACCCCCTCGAGCATCACGGCACGCATCCGCTACCCGAATCCCAGCTCGACCGCTTCATGATGTGCACCGGAATCGGCTATCCGGACGCGGACGACGAAGCCGGTGTGCTGCGAGACGATCCCGCACATACCGCGCTTCCCAAGCTCGACCCGGTCGTCAACTCCAGCGAGGTACTGGGCATGCAGGCAGCCGCCGAGCGCATCAAGTTCGACGAATCCCTGGTCGCCTACCTGCTCGCGATCGTGCACGAGAGCCGAGAACACGAGTCCCTGGAGCTCGGAGTGTCGCCGCGGGCCGCGATCTCGTTGCGACGCGCCGCACAGGCCCGGGCCGTGGTGGACGGCAGGGACTATTGCATCCCGGAAGACGTGCGAGACCTGGCGGTCGACGTGCTCTCGCACCGCATCGTCGTCGACCCGCGCGCGGGCCGGACCAGAGGCGGGGAGGAGACCGCGTGGGTGCTCCGCGAGATTCTCGAGCGAGTACCGGTTCCTCTCTGAAGCAGCGGCTGCGCCGCTGGCTTCAGCCACCTCGCAAGCTCCGCCCGACGCGCGCCGGGTGGATCTTCTTCGCCATCACGTTCAGCGTGGGCTTCGCCGCCTTCAACACCGGCAACAACCTGCTCTACCTCGTACTGTCGCTGATGCTGGCGTTCCTGGTGCTGTCCGGCGTGATGTCCGAGTCGGCCCTGCGCGGCATCCGGGTCCGCCGGCGCCTGCCACGCGATCTCTTTGCCCGCGAGGTCGCGAGCATCGGCCTCGAGCTCACCAACGACCAGCGCCGCATGTCGGCATTTGCCGTCGTGGTCGAAGATCGGGTCCGCGAGACCGGCGCTCCGATGCGGGCGGCCGGGCGCGCCTTCGCCCTGCGCATCGCGCCCGGAACCACCGAACTCCGCTCCTACCGCTTCGCACCTTCGCGGAGAGGAAGCCTGGAATTCGTCGGATTCGAAGTATTCACCAGATTTCCCTTCGGACTCTTCTCGAAGTCACTGTCGATCCTGGACGAGGTGAAAACCCTGGTCTACCCGCCGATCGACCCGGTGGCCATCCCCCCGAATTTCGGAGCCGCGCGCGATCCCGGCGAGGCCATCTCGGGGCCGATGGGCTCCGGTGCCAACGCGGTGGGGCTGCGCGAGTTCGACGTCGGCGACTCGGTGCGCCGCATCCACTGGCGTTCATCCCTGCGCCACCGGCAGCTCCTCGTCACGCAGATCGAGAGCGAGCACCGCAGCGAGATCGAGGTGCGGCTGAAGACGCGCAACGTCGAGGCCGGGGAACCCTTCGAGGCGCGGGTCTCCTGGGCGGCCTCCGAGATCGTCGCGATGCTCGACGCCGACAACCGCGTCTCCCTCACGACGGACGGGCCGCGCTTCGCGGCGGGAAGCGGCGCCCGCCACCGGGCGCGCCTGCTGTCCTTCCTCGCGCTGGTCGAGCCCGAGCGGGCGGGGGCTCCTTCGTGAGTCGCCGCGCCTTCCGCGTCGATGTCGCCGATCCCCGCCCGGCGTCCGCCTGGGCGCTCGTCACCGTCGCGAGCGCCACGCTGTGGATCACCCAACAGCTCGCGCCCTGGGTGATCGCGATCCAGGTGGGATTGCTGCTGTACACGCTGGCTCTTCGCACCCGGCCGCAGGTGTGGCAACGCAACGACATCGTCCTCAACGTCGGCATGTTCTTCATCGTCGGCGTGACCATCCGCGTCGCGCTCGCAGGCGGGCCCTCGACCATCGCCCTCGCCCACTTCGCGGCACTCACGCAGGCACTCCAGCTCGTCGACGCGCGCCCGCGGAGAACCGAGTTCCTGCTGGTCGCCCTGGCGCTGTTTCAGGTCGTCCTGGCCTCGAACCTGACCGACAGTGTCTTCTTCCCGCCGCTGCTCATGATCTTCCTCTTCGCCACGGTGTGGACCCTGCTGGTCCACACGTTGCGCAGCGAGGCCCTCGAGGCCGGCTCGCCGCACCAGGCGGCCTCCCGCGCGTTGACGCCCGGACTCATCAAGATGACCCTGTTCGCGACCACCGGCTCGATCGCGCTAGCGCTGGTGCTCTTCATCGTGCTTCCGCGCCTGCGCTCGAGCGTCGTGAGCGGCTCCGGGGTAGCCCCTGGGATGGCGACAGCGGGCTTCTCCGACACCGTCGCCCTCGGGGATCTCGGCAGCATCCGCCAGGATCCGACGGTGGTGATGCGGGTCCGCACGGCCTCCGGCGAGCCCCCGTCGCGAGCAGAGGCGTACTGGCGGGGGCTCGCCTTCGATCACTTCGACGGGACGTCCTGGTCCATCACACCGGTCGGGCACAGCATCGTGCCAGGCAGCGCGGAGGGGGGGGTCTCCTTCGGCACCCACCCGGACCAGTTCAATCTGGTGCAGGTCATCGTGCGCGAACCCGTGGAAGGGGGTGTGCTCTTTGGTATCGGCGAGAAACGCCTGCTGCAGGGAGCCGTCCGTCACCTCGAGACCGATGTCAACGGCGGCCTCTACGCCGCGGGGCAGGCTCTCGATCGCGTGCGGTACACCATCTCCACCGAACGCGTCGAGTGGCACGACCCGGCCCTGCGCCAGGACCGCGCCGTTTCCCCGCGTTGGGACCGTGGTCGATACACACAGCTTCCCGACCTCTCGCCGGCGGTCGCGGCCCTGGCACACGAGATCACTCGCGACACCGACAGCGACGCGGCGGCCGTACGCGCTCTCGAGACCTACCTCTTCACCAATGGGGAGTACAGCGATACACCCCCGGCCCTCGATGACTCATCCGGGGTGTCCCCGCTCGAGCACTTCCTCTTCGACGACATGGCCGCCCACTGCGAGTACTACGCCTCTGCGCTGGTGATGCTCGCGCGAAGTCTCGGGATTCCCGCTCGCCTCGTGAACGGCTTCGCCGGCGGGCGCCGCAACCGGTTTGGCGATTTCATCGAGGTCGCGCGTTCCGACGCCCACGCCTGGGCCGAGATCCACTACGAGCGAGCCGGATGGGTGCGCTACGACGCCACGCCAGCCGTGCTGCGCTTCCGCGCCGAAGCGCCGATCTCGCTGAACGAGCGGGTCCGCGAGTTGGCCAGCGCCATGGAGATCTGGTGGTTCCAGCGGGTCGTGGGCTTCGATCGTTCCGACCAGATTCGCGCCGTGAAGGGCGCGTGGCTGGCCTGGAAGGCCCAGCAGCCCAGCGAGCGCGAGATCGCATCGGGCAGCGTCTTCTCGCAGTGGCAGGGCCTCGTCGCCGGCCCGTCACGCGAAATCGCGTTGTTGCTGCTCGCGTTCGCGGCGGCCCTCGTACTGCTGCGACGGCGCCCGCGTGCGCACCGTCCCGGCGTCCCGCGCGCATACTCGGAGGCGCTGCGGCTGCTCGAGCGACGGGGCCTGAAGCGAGACCCCGCGACGACGGCGCGTCAGTTCGCGGCCACCGTTGCCGGCTCGTTCCCGACCGCCGGTCCGATCTTCGAGGAGCTCACGGAGTCGTACCTGGGCGAGCGCTTCGGCGGACGCCGGGATCCTCGCGGCCCGAAGAGCGCGTCGGAGTTGCGGCGACAGCTGAGGGCACCGAATCGGTGAGGCGTGCGGCGGCGCCTCAGATGCGCTCGATGAACAGGACCTGCCAGGCCACTCCCAGCTGCTCGATCACCTGGGCGCTGGCTTCGTCCTCCGTGGCACAGCTGACGAGATAGGTACTCTTCTTGCCCGAGGTCGTCTCCACCGCGTGAATGCGAAAGCGCTTGGCTGGGGCGGGCTTCTCGACCGCGCCGTTGTTGCTCCCGGCGCCGGCGGTCCCCTCGCGCGGGATGTCCGTCTCTCCCGCACGCTTCTCCTGCTTCGCGCGTTCGATGGAGACGGCCTCGGCCTGCTCGGGCGAAATCTCTGCGACGAAGTCGAAGAACGCCGGAGACGGGTCGATCACCGCGAGGCCGAGCCCGCCGTGGGCGAGGCCCAGGAACTGCGGCGGCACGATCTTCTTCCGCGCTACGCGCGCGCAGACCGTGACGCGCTCGTCCCTGCCCGCAACCGAGAGGTTCACGGTCACCGTGACCCTGGCGCGTGCCGCCGTGGTCGCCTGTACGAACTTCGCGTTCGTCTGAACCCATAGGCCGGTGGCCGAGAGATCGAGGACGATTCCGCTGTAGCGCGAATCCTCGAGCACGATCTCGCATGAGATGCGCTTCTTCGCTCGCGGTGCGCGGTATTCTCGCACGGATGGCCTCGCGGAGTGGTCCGCCAGGAAAATCGGCCTGTCCCTTGAATCACTTGAGTGT
>JBHHVG010000257.1:0-5082 GCA_046754165.1 Myxococcota bacterium | reverse complement strand
AGGGCGGCGGGCCGCACTCGTCTCGGCGGGGGCCCGGCTCCTGCCGGTCCGGATCCGCAACCGCAAGCTCGACCTCGGGCGGGCGTTGTGTCGCCTGGCCGAGGAGGGCCTGACCGAGGTCCTGGTCGAGGGCGGTGGTCGACTGGCGGCGGCGCTGCTGCGCGAGGATCTCGTGGACGAAGTGCACTGGTTCGCAGCACCCAAGCTCCTCGGTGAAGAAGGCCGCCCGGCGCTCGGCCCTCTCGCCGTGGGCGCGCTGGCCCGGGCTCCGTCGCTCGAGGACGTTCGCGTGCGTCGGGTCGGAGACGACGTATATGCCTGCGGCCGCGTTCGACCGAATCGGAGGAAGCAGCGGTGAAGCTCTTCGAATCCACCGCGAGCGCGTCGGGCATGCGGGTCGGCATCGCGGTGTCCCGCTTCAACCACCTGATCGGAACCAAGCTTCTCGCCGGTTGTACCGAGGAGCTGGTCGCCCGCGGCGCCGATCCGGACGCCATCGACGTGGCCTGGGTCCCCGGTGCCTTCGAGCTGCCCCAGGCGGCGCGGGCCATGGCGACGACGGGCCGCTACGACGCTGTCGTCACGCTCGGCGTCGTCGTGCGGGGCGGCACGCCCCACTTCGATTACGTCTGCATCGGCGTCACCGACGGCGTGCGCGAGGTCATGCGGGATACCGGCGTTCCCGTGGCCTTCGGCGTCCTGACGACGGACGACATCGACCAGGCCCTGGCCAGGGCCGGCGGCAGCGATGGCAACAAGGGCGCGGAGGCGGCGTGCGCTGCCATCGAGATGGCCTCGTTGCTCCCGCGAATCGCGGCGGGGACCGGGAACGTCGAGTGAGTCGCTCCCGCCCCGCCCCGCGTCGCCGCTCACGGCAGGTCGCGCTCCAGGTTCTCTACGCGATCGATCTCGGCGAGGTGAGCGAGGAGAGTGCGCGGCCGAGCGTGGACCAGGCCTTCGCTCTCGTCGCCGAGAACTTCGAGCTTCCCCAGGGCGCACACGACTTCGCGTGCGAGCTGGTCCACGGCATCGTGCGTCACCGCCCGGAGATCGACGCGCTGCTCGCCGACCACGCCACCAACTGGCGCATCAGCCGCATGGCCGCCGTCGACCGCAACATCCTGAGAATCGGTGCGTACGAGCTCATCCACACGGACACGCCGGCTCAAGTGGTGTTGGACGAAGCCATCGAGCTGGCACGGCGCTACGGCAACGACCCGTCCCCGGCCTTCGTCAACGGCGTCCTCGACGCCGTCGGACGCGCCGTCACCGGGGTTCTCCGGGGCGGTGCGCCAGCGGAGCCGGGTGGTGGGGAGGGTCCCGGGTGAGCGCGGTGCTCGACGTCGAGATCGATCCCGGTCCCCTCGAGCGCACCCGAGCCGACGTGCTCGTGGTCTTCTACTTCGACTCGGATCGCCCGCTGCGCGGCGGCGCCGGCCGGGCCGACTGGCGCCTCTGCGGCCAGCTCTCGCAGCTGCTCCTGGCGGGTCGGCTCGGGGGCGCGCGCGGCGAGGCGGTCCTGGTCCCGACGGCTGGAGGCCTCGCCGCCCCGCTGCTCATCGGCCTTGGCCTCGGTTCGCGCGACCGCTTCGACGCCGCGACCTGCGAGGCGCTCGGCCGCGACGCGGTCGATCGGGGGCGCCGTCTGGGGGCGAAGTCGCTGGCGTTGCCTCTGCCGGAGGTTCGGGCCGGGGGCCTCGAACTCGCGGAGTCGATCGAGGCGCTGGTGAGCGGAGCGGTTGCCGCGCTGGCGGACCTTTCCACGCAGCTGCGACTTCGCCTGGTTCCGCCCCTGGCAGACGTCGCGCGCGCCCAGGCACTGCTGTCGGAGACCGCGCCGCGGTCCGTGGCTTCGGTGGTGGTGCGCGTCAGCCGCGCCGCCGTGCCGCGAGGCGTGCCCGCTCCCCAGGGGGCCAAGCCGTTCTCGCCCATTCCGCGGCAAACGATCAAGTAAAGAGATCGCTGGCCGATTCTTTCCCAAGCGGCGTGTCGGAATCAACGGGTCCTCCGTCGGCGCGTGTAGCGCGTTGCGGGCGCGGTGCGGTGCTGCGTGAACCTGTTTGGGAGAGCGGGATGAGCCTGGTCGGGAGCCTCGAGGACCTGGGACTCGGGGACATCCTTCAGATCGTCAGCCTTTCCCGGAAATCCGGTCTGCTGCTGCTGCGTTCGGAAGAGGGCGAGGGCCGGATCGTGTTCTGTGACGGCCTCGTGCGGGCGGCCTTCGTCAAGGGCGCGGCAGAGGACCTGAAGGGGCTGCTGCTGACCGGCGGCTTTCTCGACGAGGACGCGTTCCAGCGCGCCGCGGATCGGGCAGACTCCCTCGGCGATCCCATCGTCGACGTCCTCGCGGACACGGCGCAGCTCACCCGGGAGCACATCGACTCGCTCCGGCGGGAACACGTCGAGCGCTCTGTCTTCGCGATGTTCGGCTGGGGCGCCGGAGAGTTCAGCTTCGAGATCCGGGACGACATCGAGGACCGCGATCGCGAGCTCATGCTCCCCACCGGCGTCAACGCCCAGTATCTGGCGATGGAGGCGATGCGCATCGGCGACGAGGGGGATCCCGGCGGCGATCCCGATGACATCGAGTTCGGCACCGTCGAGGAGGGGGCGAACCTCGGGGCCGACGAGCGGCTGCCCGCCGCAGCGCCCTGCGACGGCGACGCGGCCGAGGCCGTGGCGCTGGCCGCCGCGCGCGGCGCCGGGGTGCCGGAGCTCGACGCCGAAGACGAAGGATTCGCCTCTGCCGCAGCGCCGGACGGCGCGGGCGCGCTGGTGACGCCCGTGGACCTCACAGCGCTTCTCAAGGGACTGTCCGCGGACAACGGCGCAGACCCGGCTGCTGTCGCGGTGTCGGCGGAGACCGAGGTCGCAGCCGTCCCGGAGGCCGTCGCCGCGGAGGACGTCGAGGCGACGCCGGACGATCCGGCACCGGTAGAGTTCGGCTCCCTCATCCTGATGGACCCGGATCTGACGGCCCTCGAGTGGCAGAAGTCGATGCTCGGACCGCTCTTCAAGCGGATCCACGTCTTCCAGCGCATCGACGGCGGAATCTCGCGCCTGCGCCAGTACCTGCGCCGCGGGGTGCACCCGATCGTGCTCGTCTCGGACTCGTTCGGCGCCGATCCGATGAACGGGATCCGTGATCCCGCGGGATTGATCGGGCGCCTGCGCGCCCACGCTCGCCAGCTGCCGATCTTCCTGGTGCAGTCCGGTGACGGGCCGCCGCCCACCGGCGTCGGCCTCGCTGTCCAGCGCCTCCTGCGCCCACCCAACCACCAGCTCGCCAACCGCCGTGGCTGGCCGCGCCTGGAGGCCGCCGGCGAGGCGCTGCGGGAGGGGGTCACCCTGGGCGCGCGGATGGTCTCCCAAGCACCGCCCGAGGAGTCCGACGGCAGCGCGGTGGGTGCCGCGCGGGATCCGGCCGAGGATCTTCGCCGCCTCAAGCACACGAGCAACCGCCTGCGCGATCCGTCGGCCCAGGGCGAGGTGCTCGCGCTGATTCTCGAGTTCGCCGCGAAGGCCTTCGAACGCGTCGCGATCTTCATGGTGCGCGAGGAACAGGCCATCGGCATGGTCCAGTCCGGACTGGCCGCCGCCGGTGGGCCCGGCGACCGCGAGTTCCAGGAGATCGCCGTTCCGGCCGGAGAGCCCGCCTGGTTCCGGGTCGTGCTCGAGAGCCGCGATGGCGTCAAGGCGCCGCCGACCAACGACGCAGACCGCGCGCTGGCCCTGAGGCTGGGTTCGCGAGCTCCCGCCGAGGCCTACGTGGCAGCCATCGAGAGCAGCCACCACGTCGTGGCCCTGGTCTACGTCGACAACCTGCCTTCCGGCGCGCCGATCCGGGAGACCGCCGCCCTCGACATCGTGCTCCACGAGGCCGGACTGGCCCTGGAGAGGGCCCTGCTCGAGCGCGCCCTGGCCGACGCGTCACACTGATGCGCCCTCTCGGCCCCACATCGCCCCCGCGGGGGCGGGGCCTGCTGATTCGCCGGCGCAGGACCACGCGGGGGAACGGCGGAAGTCCTTCCGTCTCTTCAAGAATTGCGACTGCAGGCCGATACGTGGGTGGGCCGGATTTCCGTGGGAATCCGGTGGGGGGAGCGCCGTGAATCGCATTCTGATCGTCGAGGATTCTCCCACGATGCGGGCGCTGTTGACATCTGCGCTCGAAGACCTCGACGTCGCTGTGAAGATCACCGAGGCGGAGACCGGATTCGAGGCGCTCCGCCAGCTCCCACGCGAGTCCTTCGACCTGATCATCACCGACATCAACATGCCGGACATCAACGGTCTCGAGCTCGTCTCCTTCGTCAAGAGCAACGCGGCGTACCGAGGCATTCCCCTCGTCATCGTGTCGACCGAAGGCTCCGAACGCGACCGCAACAAGGGCGTCGGACTGGGCGCGAACGCGTACGTCGTGAAGCCGTTCGCGCCCGAGGAGCTGCGGGACGTCGTGCGCGAGCTGCTCGCGCGCGGGCGCGAGGCCGAGTAGCCCGCCGTGGCGAAAGAGCGACCCACCCGTCGGCGCGGGAGCGCCAAGGCCGATCAGGAGTTCGTCTCCGAGGCCGAGGAACTCGTCGAGCGCATGCGCAGCGACCTCGCCGATCTGAACGATCAACGCAGCGAGTCCCGCGAGGTCGATCCCGACCTGGTGAACCGCCTCTTCCGTTCGGCGCACTCCTTGAAGGCGCTGGCGGGGATGTTCGGCTTCGAGCCGATCGGCGAGCTCGCCCATCGCCTCGAGGACATTCTCGATGGTCTGCGGCTCGGGCGCCTGTCGATGGACTCGCCTGCGCCCGGGCTCATCGAGGAGACCGTCGAGCTCTTCGGTGACCTGCTGCGGCGGATCGGCGATCCCGACGCCCTGTCCGCCTCCAGCGAGCAGATCCGGGACCTCACGCAGCGCATCGAAGCCAACGCGACCGAGTCGCCAATGGACGTGGACGCGTTCGCCACTCTCGACCTCGATCCATCGCTGCTGCGGGCGCTCACCGAGTACGAGGAGCACCGACTTCGAGAGAACGTGAATCGCGGCAAGCACATCGTGCTGGTCGAATCGACCTTCGAGATCATCTCGTT
>JBHHVG010000256.1:0-5089 GCA_046754165.1 Myxococcota bacterium | reverse complement strand
CCGGATGGGCGGCGCCAGCGGATTGGCGAGCCCGATCAGCGGGCTCTGGTCGAAGAACGCCCCGACCTCGCCGGCGTTGGCCGACTCCGCGTAGCCCTCGTAGCGCTTCAGCCGCGGATGGCTGGCGAGCTGGTCCGCATAGCGCTCCAGGGCGTCGGCCGCGGTCCGCAGCTCCTCCTCCGGGGCATTGCTCTGGACCAGGCGCCCGATCACCTGCCTCATGGCGTCGGCCAGCCGGCGCTTCTGCACCCACGCGCCCATGGCTTCCTTCTGGGGAGAGAGCTCCCAGTGGACCGTCCGGTCGAAGGTGTACGGGGCTTCGTCGCTCACGCGATCCTCCGGGGGGGCCTGGAATGTAGTCGGCCAGGCCAAGTCACCCAATCTCCGCGGGATGTGACCGGATCCGACACACGTCCGCGCTTTCCTGTGACTGCCGGTGCTGTGGCGCCGGATTCGATGGCAACGCGGTGGGGACGGGAGAAACGCCATGCAAATCGGGATTCGCGATCGGAAGCGCTGTCTGGTGTGCGGCTACAGCGAGGTGCGCAGCGATGAGGTCGTCGACCGTACCCTCGTCTTCCTCGCCGAGTGCCCCCGTTGCGAGCACCGCTGGACTTCGACGCAACCCCCCGGCGTCGGGGCCACGTGGCCGATGCCACCTCGGACGCACAAGGCGCTGCGTCTGCCCCCGGAGGTGGCACCGGCCGCGTGATACCTTCGGGCCGTGAGGCTCGTGCTGTACACGGGGAAGGGCGGCGTCGGCAAGACGACGACGGCGGCGGCGACTGCGGTGTGCGCCGCGACGCGCGGCCGCCGCACGCTGGTCGCGTCGGCGGACGCCGCCCACAGCCTCGGCGACGTATTGGGGCGCCGCCTCGGGCCCACTCCCGAGCCGGTGGTCGAGAACCTCGACGCCATCGAAATCGACGCGCGCGTGGAGATGCTCCGCCATTGGGGCAGCGTGCGCGAGTTCCTCGTCGCGACCTTCGAGCACCAGGGCATCGACGCGGTCGTGGCTGAAGAGCTGGCGTTGCTTCCGGGCGCCGAGGAGCTCACCACCCTGCTGGCCGTCGAAGACGCGGCGCGGGCCGAGCACTACGACTTCATCGTCGTCGACTGCGCGCCGACCGACTCGACGCTGCGGCTGCTGACCCTTCCCGAAGTCGCGCACGGTTTCCTCCGGGTGGTGCTGCCGATCCTGGCGGCCCTCTCCGGAGTGGCCACGCCGATCGCGCGCCGAATCGTCTCGGCTCCGCTGCCGGGGCGGGCCGTCTTTCGCGACGTCAAAGACCTCGTCTACCACCAGCTCGGCTCCCTCCAGAAACGCCTGTCCGACCCTTCGACCAGCGTGCGCATGGTGGTGACGCCGGAGCGCATGGTGATCGACGAGGCGCGTCGCGCCCACACGGACCTCGCCCTCTTCGAGGTCGGGTGCGACGCGGTGATCATGAACCGGGTGCTGCCGCCGGCCGCCGCGGACGAGGAGTTCTTTCGCGAGTGGAGCCGTCTCCAGGTCGAGCGCCGCCGCGAGGTCGAAGAGCTCTTCGCGCCGTTGCCGGTTCTCGCGGCGCCCCTAGCGGAGGACGAGGTCATCGGTCTCGAGCGGCTTGCCGCCCACGGCGACACGATCTTCACGGACGCGGAGCCCGACGCCACGCTGTCGCGGGCGCCCCAAGTGCGCTTCACCCGCAAGGGCGACGATTATCTCGCCATCGTGCCCCTGCCCGGCGCCGACGCCGACGGGCTCGACGTCGCCCGGGTGGGCGACGAGCTGGTGATCACGACGGGTACGCGTCGACGCGCGCTCAAGCTCCCGCGGCGCTTCGTCTCGCTCGATCTCGCCGCCGCGCGGCTCGCCGACGGCGCGATGACCGTCGCGTTCAAGCGCCGTCAGGCGGCGGACGCCCGAGCCTGACGTGCGGGTGCTGCTGTACACGGGCAAGGGCGGTGTGGGCAAGACCAGCCTCGCCCTGGCTTCTGCCCTAGGTGCCGCCGAGCACGGGCATCGCGTCTTCGTGCTGTCGACGGATGCGGCCCACAGCCTGGGCGATGCCCTCGGTCGCCCCGTCGGGCCGCGGCCGATGGAGGTCGCGCCGGGCGTCGTGGCGCAGGAGGTCGCGGCGTTGGCGGAGGTCGACCACTCGTGGACCGAGATCCAGAAGTTTCTCCAGGAGCTGGTCGCGGAAGATGCCAGCCAGATCGCCGCCGAGGAGCTGCTGGTGCTGCCGGGGATGGAGGAGCTCGTCTCGCTGCGTGCTGTCAAGCAGGTGGAGGACACCGGCGACTTCGACGTCTGCGTCGTCGACTGCGCGCCGACGGGCTCTACGCTGCAGTTGCTGCGCCTGCCCGACGTGCTGCGCTTCTTCATGGAGAACTTCTTCGAGTTCAAGCGCAGGGCGTTTCGCGCGGTGCGGCCTGTGGCCGAGCGCATCGGCGTCGGCCGCTACATCGCCTCCGACGAGGTCTTCGCCGCATTCGATCGCCTCTATGGCGAGATCGAGGACGTCCGCCAGATCCTGCTCGACGTCGACCGCACCAGCGCGCGGCTCGTGGTGAACCCACTGCGGGTCGTGGTCGACGAGACGCGCCGGTCGTTCGCGTACCTGAGCCTCTACGGCGTGGCGACGGACGGCGTGCTGGTCAACCGCGTCCTGCCCGAGAGCGCCTCCCGCGGCTACTTCGCGCGCTGGGCCGAGCGCGAGCGCGAGGAGCTGCGGGAGATCGAGAGCTCCTTTCCGGTACCGCTCTTCCGCGCGCCACTGCACCCGACCGAGCCCATCGGGGTCGACGCACTCCGGGAGCTGGCGCGAGAGATGTTCGGCGCCCGCGATCCGGCCGCGCTCTTCACCCACTCCCGGCCGATCCGGCTGGCGAAGAGCGGGGCGCAGACCCATCTCGAGATCGACCTCCAAGGCGCCGCGCCGGGCGATGTCGACGTGTCGGCGAAGGGCGACGAAGTGCTGGTACGGCTTCGGGATTTCCAGCGACGGATCTCGCTCCCGGCGTCGCTCGTGGGCCATCCCGTGTCGGCGGTCCGCGTCGACGACGGCGTGCTGCGCATTACCTTCGATACGGCACGCCGCGCCGCGAGCGGGCCGAGGTCGGGTTGAAAACACCCCATGGAAAGAATTCCACACAAACATTCAAGACCCGCGCGCGGGCATCCGAATGATTCACGTGCAAGTGCCGGGGGCATCCGCCGAGTCCGGTTGACGCCTCAGCAACGCAGGGGAAACTTCAGGGCCTTGGCTGATCGCGGACCCCATCGACTGGTTGCAGCGACGCGCGCGTTTCGCCGCGGACTGTGGCCGACCTGCGCCGCTCTGGCGCTGCTGGCGCCGCCGGCCTGGTCCGGTGAGCTGGTCCAGGTGCGGATCGGCAACCACCCCACCTTCACACGCGTCGTCTTCGAGTTCGACGCGCCCGCCGGCTATCGCCTGGAGCGGCGCTCCGAAGGCGAGGCCGAGAACACCATCGTCATCACGCTCGACGCCGGATCCCGGCCGCGGAACATCACGTCGCACAGCCCGGGCGTGTCCTCGGTGTCGGTGGAGGCCGGTCCGGGCGTCGCGGTCGCGCGCATCGTCGCCCGCGAGTCCGGCATGCCCATCCGGGAGATGATTCTCGCGGACCCGCCGCGCGTCGTATTCGATCTGATGCTGCCGGCGCGAGCGGTCGCCACCGTCGCGCCCGCGGCCTCAGAGCCCGAGCCCGAGTTCATCGAAGATCCCGCGCCGACCGGGCCGCTCGAAGCCGTCCAGCCCCCGCCGGACGATGGCATGCTGGAGCGGACCTCCGGGAAGCCGGCTCCGGCTCCGGTCGAGCGGATGGTCGAGCCCGAGCCCGTCGTCGAGGAGCTCGCGGCGGAGGCAGCAACGGAGATCCCGGCTCCCGAGGTCGTGGAGGACATCGACCTCGTCGAGTCGATCGAAGAGCTGGTCGCGGCGGAAGATGCGGCCGTCGAGCCCGAGGCCACGCCGCCCAGCCCGGATGACGAGGCGGCGGCGCTGGCGGCGGAGTTCCTCGACAGCGGCGACAGCGAGCCCGAGGCCCCCGCAGTCGAGCCCTACTTCGAAGCCGAGGAGACGCCTTCCCGCGCCGCCTCGCTGCCCGCTGCGCCCGCGCCGGAGCCCTCGCGGCTCGACTACGTGACGATGGGCGCGATCGCCGGCGGCGCGATCGCCCTGCTGGGGGTCGTGTTCCTGGTCGTGCGCGGACGCCGTTCGATTCCGAACGATCTGGATGTGACGGCCCTGGCGGTGGAGGACGACCCCGCGGACGCCGAGCGCCTGCCGCAGGGCGGCTTCGCGGAGGATGCTCCCGTGGACGGGATCAGCGATGCGGCTCAGGGATTCGAGTTCGGGTCGAGCGACGAGCCGAGCGACGAGAACAAACCGATCGAATCGATCAGCGCACCCGAAGTCGGATCGGGCCTGTTCGACCAAGCTCCAGAAGAAGGGGAAGCGACGACCATGGACCATCAGGAACTGACGAACATGGGAACGGAATCGGAAGCCTCCACGCACCTCGCGGCCGGCGCGGCCTTCGGCGAGGGCGGCGGCGATTCCGACGTGGCGCGCCTCGTCCAGGAGCTCGAGCAACGTGTCTCGAAGATGGAGACGCGCCTCGATGAAGCCAACGACGCGCGCGAGCGCCTCGAGCGCCAGGTCGCCGCCCAGAGCGAAGAGCTGCGGGTCCAGCGCGCAGCCATCGCCCGCACGCAGCGGGCCCTGCGCAGCCTCAATCGATCAGAAGACGACCAGGCCACCGAGCCCGCCCTGCGCGAACCGTCGAGTCCCGACGGAGATCGCTAGGCCGCCGACGCCCGATCCCGCCGTGCCCACGGTGCGCTCCGCGTCAGCTTCCCGTTCCGTCGTCGATCGCGAGGGCACCGAGCGCTCCGGCGAACTCTCCATCCTTCAGGATCGTCGCGCGACAGCCGCAGGCGGCCGCGAGTGCGCGCAGGATGTCGCTGAGCGCGTCGTTGTGCCGCAGCGTCGAGCCGCCGTACACGATGTGGTCGACCCCGGCCCGCGCCGCCAGACCGCCGCAGATCAGTCCGACGTTCTCGCCGACGAGGCCCATGATG
>JBHHVG010000255.1:0-5092 GCA_046754165.1 Myxococcota bacterium | reverse complement strand
CACCACCCGCCCGAAGATTGCGTGGCGGCCGTTCAGGTGGAGGGCGTCGCCGTGGAGGATGAAGAACTGGCTGCCACCGCTGTTGGGGAAGCCCTTGTTGGCCATGGAGACCATGCCGCGCGTGTGGGGGATGTCGGTGAACTCGTCCTCGATGGTGTAGTCCGGGCCGCCCTGGCCGTAGGCGCGGGCGTCCATGCGCTTGGTGTTGGGGTCGCCGCCCTGGATCATGAAGCCGGGGATGACGCGGTGGAACTGGGTGCCGTCGTAGAAGCCCGCGTTCGCGAGCTCGATGAAGTTGGCGACGGTCTTGGGCGCCACCTCGGGGAGCAGCTCGAAGCGGATCTCGCCCAGGTTCTTCATCGTCAGCACCGCGATGTCGTGGGGGCTGTCGTGGATCGCGGCCTTGGCGGGCTCCGGTCGGCCCGGCTGTTGGGAGGGCTGGGGGGGCTTGTCTTCGCCGCCGCAGGCCGCCGCCAGGCACGCGATCGCCAGCATCGTGGGGAGGTTTCGCATCGGTCCTCCGAGGTTGGCGGATGGAGTAGGAAGCCGCCCTGCGCGTGTCAAGGCCGCGGCGGGGCTGTGTTAGCGTCCGCCGCATGGGACCGCCCGGCTGCGTCGCGGCTCGCTTCGTCCGCTCTCTGCGCCTGTGCGTCTCGGTCGCGGCGCTGCGGTGGGCCGCGGCCCTCGCTCCGCCCGATGCCGCTGCCGCGGCGGCGGCGCCGGCGTACTCGCGCGAGGGCATGGTGGTGACGTCCCAGGCCGACGCGACCCGCGCCGGCGTGGCGATGCTCGCGGCGGGGGGCAACGCGGTCGACGCGGCGGTCGCCGCCGCCTTCGCGCTGAGCGTGACGCAACCCTTCTCCGCCGGGCTCGGCGGGGGCGCCTTCATCCTGATTCGCCTGGCCGACGGCGAGGTGGTCGCGATCGACGCGCGGGAGACGGCCCCCGCGGCGGCGGACCGCGACATGTACGTGCGGCCGGGCGTCCCCGAACGGGCGTCGCTCGCGGGGCCCCTGGCGGTGGCGACGCCGGGCTTCGTCCTCGGCCTGGCGGCGGCCCAGGAGCAGCACGGCCGGCTGTCGCTCGCCCGGGTGCTGCGGCCGGCGCTCCACCTCGCCGAGCACGGCTTCGCCATCGGGCCCCATCACGCGCGCATGCTCGAGAGGGTGCGCGGATACGGGCTGCCCGATCGCTTCCCGGAGACGGCGCGCATCCAGTTCCCGCCCGCCGGAGCGCCGGCGGAGCCGGGCTGGCGGCTGGTGCAGCCCGAGCTGGCGAAGACGCTGCGCCGCATCGCGCGCAGCGGGCCCGACGGCTTCTATGACGGGCCGGTCGCCCGGGCCATCGCCGCGGACGTGAAGCGGCGCGGCGGGCTGCTCACCGAAGCCGACCTCGCGGGCTACGAGCTGCGCTACCACGAGCCGGTGCTCGGCCGCTACCGCGGCTACGAGATCGCCGCCTTCCCCCCCGTCTCCTCCGGCGGCGTGGCGGTGATCGAGGCGCTGAACATCCTCGAGGGCTTCGATCTCGCGCGTCACGGCGCCGGCTCGTCGGCCGGCATCCACCGCATCACCGAGGCCATGAAGTTCGCGTTCGCGGACCGGGCCGCCTACCTCGGCGATCCCGACTTCGTGGACGTGCCGGTGCAGGCGCTCACCGCCAAGCCCTACGCAGCCGGCCTGCGCGCCCGCATCAACCCGCCCCGCTTCCGGCGCGCGCCCTGGACCTGGGGGCGCGGCGAGGTGGCGGTGACGCTGCGCGGGCCGGGCCTGCCCCAGAACGACTCGGGCACGACGCACCTCTCCACCACGGACGCCGCCGGCAACGCGGTCGCCCTCACCATGACCATCAACACGCCCTTCGGCTCGGGCATCACCGTGCCCGGCACCGGCATCCTGCTGAACAACGAGATGGACGACTTCGCCGCGGCCCCCGACAAGCCGAATGTCTACGGCCTGGTCGACACCCGCGGCGCCAACGCCATCGCCCCGGGGAAGCGGCCGCTGTCGAGCATGACGCCCACGGTGGTGACGAAGGACGGCGCGCTCTTCATGGTGACGGGCAGCCCCGGCGGGCCGCGCATCATCTCGACGGTGCTGCTGACACTGGTGAACGTCATCGACTACGGCATGGACGTGCAGCAGGCGGTGGCCGCGCCGCGCTTCCACCACCAGTGGGTGCCGGACGTCCTGCACGTCGAGCCAGACACGCCGCGCGACGTGGTGCGCGGCCTCGAGGAGCGCGGCCACACGCTGAAGGTGTCCCCTCGCAACTGGTCCGCGGCCGAGGCCATCGTCGTCGACGCGAAGACGGGCTGGCACTACGGCGGCAGCGACCCACGGCGCGACGGTCTGGCGCAGGGGCCCTAGCGTCGCGACCCCAGGATGTCGTCGGCTCCCGGGCAGGGGCCCGCACGCAGCGGGATCGGCGGTACGCGGCCGGGTTCATCCACCCGTCTCTTCCGCCGCGAAGCGTGCGTGCCGTTCGGGTGGTGGACCCCTTCCGGACGGAGGCGACGGTGGCTACGGCCGGATCAACGCCGCCGTGTAGGCGTCGAGATCGATCACCCGGCGCGCGACGCGCAGCGTCTCCTCGGCGCTCACCGCCGCGACCCGCTCGGAGTAGGCGTGCATGGCGCCCGCCCCGAGCCCGTAGAGCGCGTCGAGGGCGGCGTGCGCAGCGTGCGCGGCATTGCGCTGGGCCTCGATGGCGTGGGACCCGATCAGATACTGCTTGGCGCGCTGGAGCTCGCCCGCCTCCGGCGCCGCTTGCACCAGCCGGTCGAGCTCCGCGAGCAGCCCGGCCCGGGCCTCGTCCAGCTTCTCCGGCGCGGTCGCGATGTACACCGCGAAGTGCCCGGGCGCGACGCCCTCGACGTTCATGGCGTTCACGGAGTAGGCGAGACCCTTGCGGTCGCGCAGGTCGAGGAAGAGCCGCCCGCCCTGGCCGGCCAGCAGCTGGGAGATCACCTCCAGGGCGAAGCGGTCGTCGTCGTGGAGGTCGAGGCCGCGGAAGCCGATCACCAGGTGCGCCTGGGCGCGGTCCTTGTGGAGCACGGCCTCGCGGATCTGCGTCTGCGGCGGCTCCTCGACGGGGCAGGGCGTCTCGACCGGGCCGTCGGCGAGGCCGGCCAGGTGCGTCGAGAGGCGCGCGGCGACCTCGTCCGGGTCGACGTCGCCGGCGACGGCGAGGCAGCCGTTCGGGGCGCGGATCAGGCGGCGGTGGTGGGCCGCGACGGCGTCGGCGTCGAAGCCGGCGACGGTCTCGGCGGTGCCGAGCAGCGACAGCCGGTACGGGTGCTCTCGGTACAGGGTCTCGCTGAAGAGCAGGAACGCCTTCTGGGCCAGCCGGTCCTCGCGGCGCTCGATGGCGGCCAGGGTGTCGCTGCGCTCGCGCTCGATCTCTGCGGCGTCGAAGCTGGGCTCGACAAGGATCTCCGCGAACAGCGCGAGCGCCTCGTCGAGGCGCTCGGTCGGCGCCTCGAGGGTCGTGCCCAGGCTGTTGCGGCCGCAGAAGCCGTCGATCTCGGCGGCCAGGCTCTCGGCGGCGCGCGCGTAGTCCGCCGCCATGTGGCTGAGGGTGCCGCGCAGCCACATGCCCGTCAGGAAGCGCGTGATGCCGGAGGTCTCCGGCGTCTCGGCGAGCAGCCCGCCGTGGAAGGCGGCGCGCGCGGCCACCACCGGGACGTTGCGGCGCGGGATGACGTGGAGATCGGTGCCGTCGCGCAGCTGGTAGCTGTGGATCGCCGACTTCACGCCCGCCGCGCGCGGCACGGCGAAGGCGCGGGCGTTGCTCTCGACACCGCGCCGCACGGCGCCGGCGATGCGCGCCCCGTCGAAGCCGGCGGCGGCCTCGGCGTGCAGCACGGCGCCGGCGGTCAGGCGCTCGGGCAGCAGGTACTCGCGCGCGACGCGCCGCAGGTCGTCGGCGGTCGCGGCCTGGATGGCGGACAGGTAGCGCGCCTCGGCGCGATAGTCGCCGGCGGTGAGCTGGAAGCCGCCCAGCTTGGTGGCCATGCCGGTGACGCTCTCGCGCTCGAAGTGCTCGGATGCCAGGAAGTTCGCGCGGGCGCGCTCGAGCTCCTCCGCGCTCACCAGCTCGCAGCGCAGCCGCTCGATCTCGCGCACCGACGCGGCGATCGCTTCCTCCGCGCGCAAGACGTCGGTTTCGATCGACACGGACGAGAGGCCGGGGTCGAGCGGCGTGTAGGACGAGGCGTCGATGCGGTCCGCGGCGCCGTCCCGCTCCTTCACGCGCTGCACCAGCCGGCTGCTGTCACAGCCGCCGAGCACGAAGGCGAGCAGGTCGAGGTAGGGCGTGTCCGCGTGGCCGAGGCCCACGGTCGGGTGGCAGAGCTCGAGGTTGGCGCGCTCGAAGGGGCGCGGGCACACGATGTGGCGCATGCCGCTCTGGGCCGGCTCCTTGGGTCGCTCGCGCCTGGCGGCGCCCGGGGTGGCGTCGGCGAAGGCTTCCTCCAGCTGGGCCGACAGCTCCGCCGAATCGAAGTCGCCCACCGCCACGAAGGTCAGGTTGTCGGCGCGGTACCAGCGCTCGAAGAAGGCCGTGACGCGGGCGCGGTCGAAGCTCGCCACGCTCTCGGGGCTTCCGAGGATGGGCGCGCGGTACGGGTGCACGCGGTAGGCCTCGGCGAAGACCGCCTCGCCGAGCACCTGGCCCGGCGAGTCCTCGGCGCGGTGGATCTCCTCGAGGACGACGTCGATCTCGCGGGCGATCTCCTGTGGGTCGAAGGCCGAGTGCAGCACGGCGTCCGAGAGCACGTCGATCCCGACCGCCCACTGCGCCGCCGGCAGCGTGGCGTGGTAGACGGTGACGTCGAGGGAGGTGTAGGCGTTGATGCGGCCGCCGGCGCCCTCGATCTCGCCGGCCACGTCGCCGACCCCGCGGCGCGCGGTGCCCTTGAAGAGCTTGTGCTCGTGGACGTGGGCGAGGCCGGCCTCGTGGGCGCGCTCGTCCGCCGAGCCCACGCCGGCCCACACCTGGAGCTCGACGACCGGCGCCAGGCGGGCTTCGCAGAGCAACACGCGGAGCCCGTTGCCGAGCACCTCGAGGCGGACGTCGTTCTGGCCCAAGA
>JBHHVG010000254.1:0-5093 GCA_046754165.1 Myxococcota bacterium | reverse complement strand
CGATGACACGAGGTCTATGCGGCCACCGAGGCACTCGACGATCTTGCGCACGGATTTCTCGACGTCGCCGAGGGTGGAGTCGCGGCGGTTCAGGAGGGTCGCGAACTTCTTCTCGAAGCCGGCATCAGCGGCCTGTAGCACGGGAAGTGCGCCTTTCGCTCTAGACAAAGATCGAGTCGCCATGCTCAACTCTCCCTCTCGATGTCGGCACCGAGGCCTCGGAGTTTCGCCTCGATGCGCTCGTAGCCGCGATCGATGTGGTATACGCGATTCACGGCGGTGTCACCATCCGCAGCCAGGCCGGCGATCAGCAGCCCTGCCGATGCCCGCAGATCCGTCGCCATCACCGGGGCGCCCATCAGGCCCGCCACCCCGCGCACGTGAGCGGAACGCCCCGAGACGGTGATGTCGGCCCCGAGGCGCTGCAGTTCGGGTACGTGCATGAAGCGGTTCTCGAAGACGTTCTCGACCACCACGCTCGAGCCCTCGGCGAGGGTCAGGACCGCCATCAGCTGGGCCTGCATGTCCGTAGGAAAGCCCGGGAACGGAGCCGTCACGGCGCGAACGCCGCGCAGCGGCCCCGAGGCGCGCAGGCGCGCGCTGTCGCCGGAGACCTCGATCAGGGCTCCGAGCTCCCGGAGCTTCTCGAGAGTCGATTCCATGGACGCCGGGTCGATCCCGGTGACCCGCACGTCTCCTCGGGTGATCGCGCCCGCAGCCAGCAGGGTGCCGGCCTCGATACGATCGCCCGTGACCTCGTGGCGGACCGGGCGCAGCGTCTCGACGCCAGTCACGGAGATGCGGTCGCTGCCAGCGCCGCGGACCTCGGCGCCCATCTGGTTGAGCAGGGTCGCGAGCTCCACGACCTCTGGCTCTCGGGCCGCGTTCTCGATCACGGTCTCGCCGCGCGCCAGCGCCGCTGCCATCAGGACGTTCTGGGTGCCGTTGACCGTCACCACGTCGAAGGCCAGACGCGCGCCGACCAGCCCCGGACTGGCCGCCTCGACATAGCCGTGGTCGAGCTTCACCTTTGCGCCGAGCGCTTCGAGCCCCTTGAGGTGTTGGTCGATCGGCCGCACACCGATCGCACAGCCGCCGGGCTCCGAGACGCGCGCCGTGCCGCAGCGCGCCAGCAGTGGGCCGAGCACCATGAACGACGCACGCATCTTTCGCACGAGGTCGTAGGGCGCCTCGACCTTGTCGACGCCACCGGTGTCGATGCGCAGCGTGTGCGAGTCGTCATGTTCCCAGCACGCGCTCGCACCGAGTGCACCGAGCAGCTCGAGCATGGCATCGACATCGCGCAGCCGGGGGACGTTCTCGAGGGTCGTGACGCCGTCGGCCAGCAGGGCCGCCGCCATCAGCGCGAGAGAGGAGTTCTTCGAACCCGACACGCGAACCTCGCCCTCGAGGCGCGCGCGGCCACGCACGATGATCCGGTCCATCTACCCCTCCAGCTCCGCGCCGGCCGGCCGCCGCGCCGAGACGACCCGGGGCCGCTGCGCGAGGTCGCGTTGGACGCGCACGTCCTCGAGGCCAGCCTCGCCACACCACTGCCCGGCGCGGGACGCCTGGGCCGGGTCCAGCTCCACGGCCAGGATGCCTCCCGGCAGCAGGTGCTCGGGCGCCGCGGCGATCAGCGGTATCAGCACGTCGGTTCCGTCCGTTCCGGCGAACAACGCCATTTCCGGCTCGTGCGCGAGCTCCGGAGGCAGCCCGCACCGTAGCTTTTCAGCAACATAGGGGGGATTCGATACGATCAGGTCGAATCGCTGGCCCGCGAGGGGCTCGAACAGGGGCCCGACCGCCCAGCGGATTCGATCCGCGACTCCGTGCTCATCGGCATTTTCGCGCGCAATCTCGAGTGCCGCTTGCGAAATATCCGAAGCCACAAGGTGGGCCCTCGGGCGTTCGAGCGCAATCGCCAGCGCCACGGCGCCACTGCCGGTACAGAGGTCGAGGACGCGGGCCGGGGCGTCCGGGTCCGGTAGGCGCTCCAGCGCCACCACGACCAGCGTCTCGGTGTCCGGACGCGGCACCAGCACGTCGGGCCCGACCTTGAGGGAAAGCGACCAGAACTCCTTCCGGCCCACGAGCTGCGCCACCGGCACGCGCCGGTCGGCGCGGCTGCGGACCAGCTCGCGATAGCGGGCGCGGTCCGCCGCGCCCACGCTCTCCTCGAAGTCCAGGTAGAGCCGCAGGCGGTCGACGCCCATCACGTGGGCCAGCAGCAGCTCCGCGTCGAGCCGGGCGCTCTCGATGCCGCGCGCCGCGAAGTGATCCGAGGTCCACCGCAGCAGCTCGAGGATCGTCCAGGTCTTCTTCGAGATCGTTGCCGGCGCGGTCATCCGGCAGTTCCGGACTCTTCCGCAGCCACCGCCGCCATGTAGACGTGGACGGCGTCGAGGAGCTCGTCCAGATCGCCCTCGATCATGGCGTCGAGCTTGTGCAGCGTGACGCCGGCCCGGTGGTCCGTGACCCGCGACTGGGGGAAGTTGTAGGTGCGGATCTTCTCGCTCCGTCCGCCGGTGCCGACCTGCTCGCGCCGGGCGCTCGCCCGCGCGTCGGCCTCGCGCTGGAGCTCCTGCTCGAGCAGCCGCGAGCGCAGGACCTTCATCGCCTTGGCCTTGTTCTTGTGCTGCGATTTCTCGTCCTGGCACTGCACCACGAGCCCCGTCGGCACGTGGGTGATCCGCACGGCCGAATCCGTGGTGTTGACGCTCTGGCCACCCGGCCCGGACGCCCGGTAGACGTCGATCCGCAGGTCCGACGGGTCCACCGCCACGTCGACCTCTTCGGCCTCGGGCATCACGGCCACCGTGACCGTCGAGGTGTGGATTCGCCCCTGGGACTCTGTCGCCGGGACGCGCTGCACGCGGTGCACGCCGCGCTCGTGCTTGAGCCGGCTGTAGATGTTCTTCCCCGTGACGTTGGCGATCACCTCGCGCACGCCGCCGCCGTCGGTGAGCGACGTCGAGATGGGCTCGATCTTCCAGCCGCAGCGCTCGGCGTAGCGGCTGTACATGCGGAGCAGATCCGCTGCGAAGAGCGCGGCCTCGTCACCGCCTGTGCCCGCGCGGATCTCGAGGATCGCGTTCTTCTCGTCGTTGGGATCCACGGGGACGAGCAGCACGCGGATCTCCCCCTCGAGCTCGTCACGACGCACCTCGAGGCTCTCGACCTCGGCGCGCGCCAGCTCGCGGACCTCCTCGTCCGGGTCGCCGACCATGCCGCGGGCGCCCTCGAGCTCGTTCAAGACCTCGCGGTACGTCCTCGCCGCCAGGGCGATCGCGCGCAGCGAAGCATGTGCGACCGCAGCCTCCTTGTACTCTGCGGGCGACGCCGCCACCGCCGGGTCGGCGAGCCTCTCCTCCAGCTGCGCGTAGCGCTGCTCGAATGGCGTGAGTTTTTCCAGCAGGTCAGACATCGGATGCCGGGTAGGTCCGGCGCAGGCGTCCGCGTCCGGTGTGTCCTAGGAGTTCATCGACTCGAGGAATTCGTCGTTGGATTCGGTCGCCTTGATCTTCTCCAACAGGAACTCCATCGAATCCACCGGATTGAGCGGCGCGAGCACCTTGCGGAGAATGTACATGCGGTTGAGGGTCGATTCCTCCAGCAGCAGCTCTTCGCGGCGGGTGGCCGAGCGGTTGATGTCGATCGCCGGGTAGGTCCGCCGGTCCGCGAGCTTGCGGTCCAGCACGATCTCGCTGTTGCCGGTGCCCTTGAACTCCTCGAAGATGACCTCGTCCATTCGCGAGCCCGTGTCGATCAAGGCGGTGCCTATGATCGTGAGGCTGCCACCCTCTTCCAGGTTGCGCGCGGCGCCGAAGAAGCGCTTCGGCTTGTGCAGGGCGTTGGAATCGACGCCGCCGGACAGAATCTTCCCGGAATGGGGAACGACGGTGTTGTGGGCCCGGGCCAGCCGGGTGATCGAGTCGAGGAGGATCACGACGTCGCGCTTGTGCTCGACGAGGCGCCGCGCCTTCTCGATCACCATGTCGGCCACCTGGACGTGTCGGGTGGCCGGTTCGTCGAAGGTCGAGGAGATCACCTCGGCCTTCACCGTGCGCTGCATGTCGGTCACCTCTTCCGGGCGCTCGTCGATGAGCAGCACGATCAGGACCACCTCGGGGTGGTTCTCGGCGATGGCGTTGGCGATATCCTTGAGGATCATCGTCTTGCCCGCCTTCGGCGGCGAGGTGATCAGCGCCCGTTGGCCTTTGCCGATCGGGGCGATCAGGTCGATGATCCGCGTCGTCAACCCGCCCGAGGCCGCCTCGAGGTTGAAGCGCTCCTGCGGATAGAGGGGCGTCAGGTTGTCGAACAGGATCTTGTGCCGCGCGTGCTCCGGCGGCTCGAGGTTGATCGAGTTGACCTTGAGCAGCGCGAAGTAGCGCTCACCTTCCTTCGGCGGGCGGATCTGGCCGAGCACGGTGTCACCGGTGCGCAGGTTGAAGCGCCGTATCTGGGACGGCGACACGTAGACGTCGTCGGGCCCGGCGAGGTAGTTCTGGTCGGGTGCGCGCAGGAATCCAAAGCCGTCCGGCAGGGTCTCGAGCGTTCCCTCGGCGTAGATGCGGCCCTGTTTCGCGGTCTGGGCCTTCAGGATCTCGAAGATCAGGTCCTGTTTTCGCAGGCCCGCGGCGTTCTCGACGTCGAGCTCTTCGCCGAGCGTCGTCAGATCCTGCGGGTTCTTGCGCTTCAGATCCGTGACGTGCAACCGCTCCGCGTCGGGATCGGTGTCGTCGATCTCGTCTTCGTACGGTTCTTCGTCCGGGAAATCCGTGGACCGGTTGTACCGCGACTCCCGCGCGTTGTTGCCGCCGCTCCGAGACCGCCGGCCACGTCCGCGACGCGGCCGCCCCTGGGAAGAATTCGATTCGCCAGCGCGATGGTTGCTCACAGGATGTCTCTCTCGTGGTGGGTGGTCGTGAGTGGTGTGGGTTCGGTCGAGTGGGGGTGTACGGTTGCTTCCGCGGTGAGGAGTATCAACGCCGGTTTCGGCGGTGCGCCGGGTCGGCCCGAGCGTCGTCTCGGACCGGAGTCCTCCGGATGGAGTTGGAAGGATCTGGCTCTAGCTGTTCGTTCGGAAA
>JBHHVG010000253.1:0-5101 GCA_046754165.1 Myxococcota bacterium | reverse complement strand
GGGCCGTCACCCTCGCCCTCACGAAGCTGATCCTGCCGGAGATCGGGCATCTCGCCGCCGAGGCCGTCAAGACCGCCTGAGCGGCCCCGGCGCGTCAAGGACCGCGCCACCCGCACCGATGAGGAGCTTCGTGGGCCGCTTCCTGCTCCTGCTCTCGTTGGTCGCGCTGGCGGCACCCGCCGTCGCGGAGATCTACTCCTGGGTCGACGAGGAGGGCGTGACCCACCTGACCGACGATCCGGAGGCGATCCCCGCCTCGGCCCGCGCCGGCCAGGGCCGCGGCGCCCTGGACGGGCTGTGGAACGAAGTGCGCGGTCCCGCCGCCGCCACGGCTTCGCGTCCAGCGCCCCGGGGTCGCGAGGAGGCTCGCCAGCGGCGCGTGGTGCGCGGCGCCGTCGAGGATCTCGAGCGCGGCGAGACCGCGCGCGCCATCGCGGCCCTGATGAGCGTCCTGCGCGTCGATCCCGGCCACCCGGAGTCCCACTGGTACCTGGCGCTGATCGACCGGCAACGCGGGCGCTACAACGCCGCCCAGGCCCACCTGGAGGCGTTCCTCGCGTCCGCCGGCGACGACCTCGAGCCCTGGCGCGCCTCGGCGGAGCGCCGCCTCCGCGAGCTGCAGGACGAGCACCGGCTCGCCGCGACCGGCACGCCGGAGACGGCCGGGAAGTGGCTGGGCCTGTCGAGCCGACACTTTCGCGTGTTCTACGACCCCGCCCTGGAAGAGGCCTCGAGGGACTACGCGAAGACCGTGATGCGCTATCTCGACGAGGCGCGCAGCAGCGTCGGCCAGCGCCTCGGCGCCGTCCCCCTCGAAGCGATGGGCGTGGTGCTCTACGGCAAGGCGAACTACCTCGAGGCCCACCGACACCGATTCTCCTTCCAGACCGTCGGCTTCTTCGACGGCCGCATTCACGTGGTCTCGGCGGGGCATCCCGCCGGCGAGCTGCGCGCGCTGCTGTTTCACGAGTACGCCCACGCCGTCTATCGCGAGCACACCGGGGGAGATCGCCCGTACTGGCTGAACGAGGGCCTCGCCGAGATCTCGGAGCGCTCGTCGTCGAACCGCCAGGGGCTCACCCGCAGCGAACGCCAGGCGCTCCGGCGGCGCATCGACGCCGACGACTGGATCGCTCTGCGCCGCGTCGCGCCGAGCTTCTCTGGCCTCGATGACGAGGATGCGCGCACTGCCTACCTCGAATCACTGGCCGCGGCGGCGTGGATCGAAGCGCGCACCGATCGCGACCAGCGCGCGCGGCTGCTGGCGTTGCTGGGGCAGGGCGTCTCCGACGACGAGGCGCTGTCTGCGGTTCTGGGGGTCGACACGGCGGGCATCGACGCGGCGCTGCGCGGGGAGATCCAGGGGGAGTTTCCGCAGATGGACCGCGCGGTCGCAGGGGGTGCTGGGCGGTGAGCCCGCGCATCCCTGATCCGCCCGCTCGCCGCGGGCGGCGAGCGCCGGATCAGCGCAGGCTCTCGTCGAGCTCCCGCGCGGACTCGAGCAGCAGCTCGGTGATGCTGGCTTCGATGGTGTGCTGCGGCGCGGAGGTGTCCGGCTCGAACGAGAAGTGTCCGCTCTGGGCGTTGACCATCGCCATCGCCGCGTCGAAGCCCTTCTGGGACTTCGTCTCGGCGTGGACCGGTCGGCCCTCGCGGAGCCACAGCAGACCCTCGCCATTCTCGCAGTCGATCTGGAGGGCGCCGGTCTTGTGCCCGAGCTCCAGGATCTGGAGCACGGCGAAGGTCGGGATCTCGGACAGCTCCCCGCGCAGCACGGCTCCCGACACCGGACGGTCCACGAGGATCGTCTTGGCCTCCCCGGAGCCGGGATCGAGCATCGCCGCGTCGGCGGCGATCTGACAGAAGGTGATGGTGCTTCCGGCGATCTCGATGCGGTCGCCGGGGCGCAGTGCCTGCTCTTCGACCAGCAGACCGTTCACGAAGGTGCCGTTGGTGCTGCCGAGATCGCGCACCACGCAGCCGTCGGCGGTGGTCACGACCTCCGCGTGGCGCCGCGAGGCGTCACCGCTCGGAAGCCGCAGCAGGCAGCCGCGGCTGCGCCCGATCAGCAGGGGCGCGTCGGCGGGCACCTGCACCGGGGGGCGCGGCGGGAGGAAGAGCATGGGCAGCAGGGCGTTCGCCATGACCCTTCAGAAGTCGGCAGGAGGCGTCATCGCCTTTATACCCCGCTCTTTCCCCACGGGGAGAGCGGGGTCAGCTCCGGATGCGGAAGCCGACATCGCCGACCGGCTCTTCCGGCGTCACTTCGACGTGGCTCACCCGGGCCCACTGCGGCCCGCGCCGGCAGAAGGCGACGAGGCACTCCACGGCGGCCTCCTCTCCCTCGAAGGCGGCCTCGACGCTGCCGTCGGGCCGGTTCCGCACCCAGCCCGACACGCCGCAGCGGCGGGCCTCGGCCTCGGTCGAGCCGCGGAAGAAGACTCCCTGGACGCGTCCGCGCACCACGACGCGACGGCGCATCGGGGCCGCGGCCGCCACCGGGATCAATCTTTCGCCACCGCGTAGTACTCGAAGTCGACGAGGTGCTCTTCGAGGTACTCGCGCAGATCCGACACCAGCCGGACCTCGAGCTGGCGGACGCGCTCGCGGGAGACGTCGAATTGCTCGCCCAGCTCCTGGAGGGTCTTCGGCGCCTCGGCGAGGATGCGATCCTCGACGATCACCCGGTCTCGCTCGCCCAACGTGGCCGCGAACTCCCGCACCTTCTTGCGGAAGACCTGCCGCAGCTCGGCGTCGGCGACGTTCTCCTCGACGGAGGCACCGCCGACGGGCATGAAGTCGCCGACTTCGGCGCCGCCGTCCTCGCGTCGGGCCGGCGCGTTCAGAGACTGGTCGACGGCGCCCATGCGCTGCTCCATTTCGATCACGTCCTGCTCGCTGACATCGAGGCGTTCGGCCAGCAGCTTGGGCTCCACCTCGAAGCCCTGGGTCTCGAGCTCCCGCTTCTCCTTGTTGAGGCGGTAGAAGAGCTTGCGCTCGGCTCGGGTCTTGCCGAGCCGCACCATTCGGTAGTTGTCGATGATGTACTTCAGGATGTAGGCGCGAATCCAGTACACCGCGTAGGAGGAGAGCTTCACCTCGCGGTAGGGGTCGTAGCGCTGGACCGCCTCGAGCAGACCGACGTTGCCCTCCTGGATCAGGTCGACAGCGTTGATCCAGGCGCGTCGGTACTCCATGGCGATCTTGACGACCAGCCGAAGGTTCGACACGGCGAGCTTGCGGGCCGCGTCGACGTCGCCTTCCTCGACCCACTTGACCGCGAGTTCGTGCTCCTCTTCGCGCGAGATCGGGGGATAGTCCCGCAGCTGCGCCATGTACCGGGTGAGCGCATCGGTGGGCTCGAGGCTGCGGTCGCCGATGGCGGGAACCGGTAGCGGGCGAGGGTCGTCCTTCGGCTCCACGTCGACGACTTCGGGGGTGGCTTTGTCAGCGGCCAGGATCGGATCCTCAGCGCTTCGCCCAGAATCCTCCGGGGTGGAAAACGTAGCAGACGAAAAAAGCGGGACCGGCTGCGTGGCCGATCCCGCTGGCGCTGCGCGAGTGGACGCCCTCTATTGCTTCAGCGTCCGGATGAAGGCGATCAGGTTGTCGATATCCGTCTCGGACAGGTTGGGCCACGGCGCCATCAGCGGCGAGCCACCGAACGCCATGCCGCCCTTCGAGATGACGTTCTTCAGGTCTGCGTCCGTGCCGGGTGATCCGTCGCTGTCGGTATCGAACTTGAATTCCCCAACGGAGAAGTCCCGCGGGGGCGGATTGAGCGCAGAGCCGACGGGGCCGTCGCCCTTGCCGCTGTCTCCGTGGCAGGAGACGCAGTTCGTGGTGTAGACGGTCTTGCCCGCGGCGGCGTCGCCGGCCAGCGCGCTCGCGGCCGGCAACCACGCGATCGCGGCAGCGCCGGCCACCAGGGCAATCAGGCGGCGTCGGGGTTTCAGGATCGACATGGGGCTCTCGTGCTCCTTTGTTGTGTGGTGGTGTGGGTTGGTTTCACGCTCCGGGCCGCCGTGGCACCGGCACGGATGCGGCGGCAAGCCGCGGGGTGGAGGAGGACGGGTAGATAGCGTTCTGACGGTCGTTAGACAACGCGGCTGGCCTTCCAGGTCTGCAGCGCTTCGACCAGCAGGCGCACGCCCACGCCCGTGGCCCCGCGCTGCTGGTAGGGGCCGGTCTTGCTGGTCCAGCCGGTGCCTGCGATGTCGAGGTGCGCCCAGGGAGTATCGCCGACGAACGCCGCCAGGAAGGCCGCGGCGGTCGACGAGGCGGCCTCGCGCCCGGCCACATTCTTGACGTCGGCGACTGTGCTCTCGACGGCCTTGCGGTGTCCGTCCCAGAGCGGCATCGGCCAGACCCGCTCCGCGGTGACCTCCCCGGCCCGGCGCAGATGCTCGATCAGCCGCTCTTCGTTTCCAAACAGTCCACTCGCGTGGTTGCCCAGCGCCACGACACAAGCTCCCGTCAACGTCGCCACGTCCACCATCGCCACCGGCTCGTACTCCGTGCGGGCGAAGTGGAGCGCGTCCGCCAGTACGACGCGCCCTTCCGCGTCCGTATTCAGTACTTCGATGGTTTTCTTCGAGGCGCTGGTCAGGATGTCGCCGGGCCGGTAGGCGGTTCCGCTGGGCAGGTTCTCTGCCGCCCCGAGGATGCCGACGACGTGGAGAGGCAGCTTCAGCAGGGCGCAGGCCCGCAGGACGCCGATGACCGTCGCGGCTCCGGACATGTCGTGCTTCATCTCGTCCATGGCCGCCGAAGGCTTGATCGAGATGCCGCCGGAATCGAAGGTCACGCCCTTTCCGATCAGGCACACGGTCGGCCGGCGCGGTCCACCAGACTTGCTCCGCCGGGCCGGGGCGTTGTGCTCCAGGACCACCATCCGCGGCGGATGGGTGCTGCCCTGGCCCACCGCGAGGATGGCGCCCATCTTGCGGCGCTTCATCTCCGCCACGTCGAACACGCGGCAGCGCAGGCCGACCTCCCGCGCCATCTTCGAGGCGGCGCTCGCGACGGCCGCCGGCGGAAGCGCGTTGCCGGGCTCGTTGGACAGCTGCCGGGCGAGGTTCTGGCACTCTGCGAGCACCGC
>JBHHVG010000252.1:0-5104 GCA_046754165.1 Myxococcota bacterium | reverse complement strand
CGGTCTTTGGAGCCGACCTGGATGGCGACGGCGACACGGACGTGCTGTCAGCGTCGGGGGATGACGGCAAGGTTGCCTGGTACGAGAACACGGACGGTCTTGGAACTTTTGGCCCGCAGCAAGTGATCGCGACGCTCTCGACCGCGACGTCGGTATTCGGCACAGACGTGGACCGGGATGGAGACATCGATGTACTCGCCATCGGGGGCTCAAAGGTCGTTTGGTACGAGAATACGGATGGTCTCGGAAGCTTCGGTCCGGAGCAGATCGTTTCGTCACTCATCGCCTTCGGAACTTCCGTTCATGGGGCGGACTTCGACCGAGACGGAAACATCGATGTGCTCTCCGCCTCCGGAGCAAGCGACACGATCGCGTGGTATGAAAACACGAACGGTCTTGGAAGCTTTGGTCCGCAACAGGTGATCACGGCCCTGACGGATGGTCCACAGTCGGTCTTTGGGATCGATGTGGATGGGGACGGCGACGCAGACGTTCTCTCGGCATCCGGCAATGACGTCAAGATCGCTTGGTATGAGAACACAGACGGCTTGGGAACCTTCGGTCCACAGAAAGTGATCGCATTGCTGACGGATCGTCCCCACGCCGTCTTTGGTGCCGACCTCGACGGAGACGGGGATACGGACGTGCTCTCTGCGGAGGTGGGGACCGACACGATCGCCTGGTTCGAACAGACGAACGTGTCCAATCCGCTCGTCAGCGACACCGATGGCGACGGGCTCCTCGACGGCTTCGAAGTCAACAACGGCTTCGATCCGCTCGTGCCGGGCGAGCAGAGCCTCGATCCGGACGGGGACGGGCTCGACAATCTCGCGGAGCAGGCCGCTGGCGCCGATCCGCTGAGTTCGGATACCGACGGGGACGGACTGCTCGATGGGGCCGAGGTGAACCTGCACGGCACGGATCCCACGAACGCCGACACGGATGGTGACGGAGTCGACGATGGCGTCGAGGTCGCCGCCGGAACCAATCCGCTCGATCCGCTGAGTTTTCCTGGTTTTGTGATCGACTTCGACGCTGGGGTTGGGAGTCCAATTACCTATTCCGAACAAGGCGTGACATTTACAGCCCTCAATGCGGCTCCCTCAGCTCATCTGCACCTGGGCAACAACCGCGGTGATCCCTCGCCCGATCTCCTCAACCATTCGGGTTGCTGTTCCACGCCCTACGAGATCACCTCGATCGGCAACTTCTGCCTGCTGTCGCTGGAGGTCGTCGGGGGCACGAATCCCGGAACCTTCACGAGCGATACGGCGACAGCGGTGGTCGTGCCCAATACCGTGGGAACGTTCAACTTTCCAGTCGGCTTCTGCGGCGTGACATTTACTTGGGAACAAGCGGCCGGGGACCTGGCAATCGACGATCTCCGGGCAATAGACTTCGCCACCCCCGGGGTGCCGGCCCTCGGCCCTTGGGGCCTGGCCATCGTGGCGCTCTTGATCTCGGGATTGGGGATTTCGACGCTCTCGATGCGGCGGAGGCGGTCGAGCGGATAGGCCGTTCGCACAGCCCGATCATCAGCGCCTCGACCTCACGCGAGACGGCTTCGCCGTTCTTCCGGAGCATGTCGATCACGAATCGCGGCAACAGCGACGACACCGCGATCTCGAAGCTGGGCCGGGCCTGAAGGCGCGCGTACCGGTCCGAAGCTCTCGGGCGCGAATCGAGCAGCGGTGTCATCGCCAGACGTATCGACGCCCCGTCCACGACGCCTGGCCTGGTCCGAGCTGCTACAGCGCGTCTTCGCGGTCGACGTTCTCGCGTGCCCGCGTTGCGGGGGACGCATGCGGCTGCTCGCGGCGATCCACCCTCCGGACGTGACGCAGGCCATTCTCGATTTGCCTGGAGCTTCCCGCCCGCGCCCCACCGGCGGCCCGGCCCCGCCCCGAAGACGCCGGGGCCAACTGGAATCCAGACTTCGAAGCGGGTGCCTGACCCCCGCCGCGAAGAGAGAGGTCTCGCGAAACGCATGGCACGAGCGACACCTCCGCGCACCGCGGCGCAGGGGCGCGGCCGTGCGCCTCGCGACCGCTGCGGCGCCGGCCGCCGGTCCCGTCGGCCCCCGGTCCCCGCTTGAATCCCCCGCCTACGGTCCAGCAATCCACCGCCCCCAGGGGAACTCGTCACTTCGGGCGTTGTCGGACATGAATGGCCCGCTTCTTTGTCCTACCCGTCCCGTCTGGGGAACTCATTCTTCGCTCAACAGAAACCCCGACGCCGCCTCCTCGCATCCTTCGGGATTCCAGGTCGCGACGGCACTCGCTGTATCCGCAGCAGAGGTATTCATCTCACGCGCGCGCCCCGCTCAGCGCTCGGGCCGGCGGTAGGACTCGAGGCCCTCGCAGAGCGCCGAGGCGAAGCGGACGAACTCGCCGAGCTCCTGGTGGGAGAAACCCCGCCAGATCGCGGCGATCGCGCGCTCCCGCAGTGCGGTCAGGCGCCGGAGCGTGCGCCGGCCGCGGGGCGTCAGGCGGTAGTTCCGCTGGCGCGCGTCGTCTGGGGAGATCGCGACCGCCACCAGCTCGCGTTCCAACAGCTGCCGCAGTGTGCGGGAAACCGCGGACGGTGCGCATTCCTGCCGCCGGGCGAACAGCGACGGCATGAACTCCTCCCCGGCGACCTCCTCGAGCAGGCGCCACTGGGTTTCGGTCAGATCGACTTCCCGGGCGAGGGCCCGGCGACGCTCGCGGAAGAGGTCGGTCAGCCGCTGCAGGCTGCGGATGGCCTCGCGGATTTCCTGGGACGGGAGCTGCGGGACGTTGCTCATTTAATTCACTATTGTTAATATTTAGAATAAGATAATAAAGGACCCTACCATGGATCAGCCCAGCGCGGTACGGCAGGTCTTCGGAGCCGCCGCCGAGAAGTACGCCCACAGCAGCGTTCACGCGGGCGGTCCGGATCTCGAGGCGATGCTCGCGGCGGCGGCCATCCGCGGGCACGAGCGCCTGCTCGACGTGGGCTGTGGCGCCGGCCACACGGCCCTGGCCTTCGCGGCCGCCGGGGCAGACGTCGAGGCCCTCGACCTCACCGGCGAGATGCTGATCCAGGGCCGGCGCATGGCGGAGGAGCGGGGCCTATCGAACGTCCGTTTCCGCCAGGGCGACGTCGCCCGCGTGCCTTTCGCCGAGGCCAGCTTCGACGTGGTGACGTCGCGCCTGTCGGCTCACCACTACGCCCGGCCCGAGCTGGCGCTGGCCGAGGTGGCCCGCGTGCTGCGCCCGGGCGGCCACTTCCTGCTGGCCGACTCCGTCGCACCCGAAGACCCGGCCCTCGACACCTTCTTCAACGCCGTCGAGTTGCTGCGGGACCGCTCCCACGCGCGCAACCACACCGCCCCGCAGTGGTGCGCGATGTTCGAGGCGGCGGGCCTGCGGGCGTCGCTGCAGGGCAGCTTTGCCTTCCGCATCGGTTTCGACGGCTGGGTCGATCGGGTCTCGACGCCGGCGGCGGAGACGGCGCTGCTGCGCTCGCTGTTCGCCGGGGCATCGGACGAAGCCAAGGCGTTCTTTCGCATCGCGTCGGACCTGTCGTTCGACATCCCCGTGGCCCTGATCCGCGGTCAGCGGCGCAGCCAGATCTCGTGATCGATGGCGCGGGTCGTGCGCTCGAAGCCCCCTTCTTCGAGGGCCGATCGCACCTCGACGGCATAGCCCGAGTTGCGCAGCAGCACCGCCTTCACGTCGAAGTAGTCGAGCCCGTAGACGAAGAAGCCGCGGGCGTTATCGACGTCGCGCTGCCCTCCGACGTAACGGGTCATGAAGATGCGCAGCTTCACGTCGTCCTCGCCGAGCCGCGGGATGTGGTTCGTGAGGTAGAGCCGGCGCGCCTGGAGCGGGTAGGCGTGGTGGTGGAAGGTGGGGATCCAGGCGCTCACCTCCGGCGGCGCCACGACCTGCGATCCGGGCGGGACGGCGGCGTTCAGGGCGGCCGCCCAGCGGTAGGCACTGCCCGGCGCCTTGGGCCCCGGCAGCCCGACGCGTATGCCGACGCCGGCGGCGCCGGCGTTGCGCTCGTCGAAGGCGTCGAACTCCGGGACGGTGCTCGCGAACACCGCGAACAGGGCGAGCGACGCGGCTCCGCCCGCGAGCCGCGCCCCGACGCCGCGCCCGAGCTGGAGCGGCGCGATCAGCACGAGCGTCATCAGGATGGGAACCGGCAGGCTCCACATCACGCGCCAGTAGGACGGGCCCGTCACGTTTGCGCTGACCCAGCCGTCGAGGTAGGGGTTCAGCAGCACGAGCCACACCGCCAGGGGCAGGGCGATGGCGAAGCGCTGCGCCAGCCCGCGGGCGCACAGGCTCCACGCCACCAGCACGGCGAACACGCCAAAGGATTGCACCGCCGCGCCGCCGAGAGTGGCCCGCAGCGCGCTGGCGAGCTGCTCGCCGAACGCGTGCTCCCGCAGCATCGGCTCGATCAGCCCCTGGACGTCGCCTTTCAACACGAAGCCGACCCCGACGGCGTAGGTCGAGGCGAGCGCGCCCACGGCGAGGCGCCGAAGGCCGACGGCCGTCGGCCGGACCACACAGCACAGTGCGGTGAGCGCGCCGACCGGCGCCGCCCAGATCGCCGATGAGCTGCAGCCGACCGCCGCGGTCTGCGCCGCCAGCAGCAGCCCCCAGCGCGTGGACGACGGGCGCAGCGCGAACTCGATCGCGTAGGCGTAGACGAGGGGCAGGAAGAAGCACAGGAAGACCGCCTTGCCCTGCCAGATCCGAACCAACGCGAAGTTCCCGTACCAGCGGTGGGTTTCGCCGACGGCCAGCAACACGAAGATCAAGCCCGCGACCGCCCAGGGCCAGATGCGCGGTGTGAGCAGGCGGAAGATCCGCGCGTGGGCGAGGGGCAGCAAGGCGGCGAAGAGGCCGGCGGAGAGCCAGTGGAAGGCGTAGATGGCGGGGATGCCGGTGAGCCGGGAGACGGCGCCGTTCCACAGCTCGTAGCTGTGGACGCGGTGGGCCGGCATGTGCAGCGGCAGGTCGTCGTGCCCGAGCAGGGTGTCGCTGGCGAGCAGCGGCTGCCCCGGGAAGTCGGCGGCGGCGACGGCGACGTTGACGTAGAAGGAGTCGTCGATGTCCGGCCG
>JBHHVG010000251.1:0-5133 GCA_046754165.1 Myxococcota bacterium | reverse complement strand
GATTCCGCCGGATGCGGAGCTGCTGGTCGCGTCGGCCGGCGCGGCGTTCGGACCGAGCAAGCGGTGGCCGCCGGAACACTTCGCCCGATCCTGCGACGCGCTCGCGCGTCGCCACGAGCTCGTGACCGTTCTGATGCCCGGTCCCGACGAGCGCGCGATCGCTCGCGACGTGGCCGCGCGGATGCGCGAGCGCGTCGCGGTCCTCGACGACAGGCCCCCCCACCTGGGCGAGCTCAAAGCACTCATCGCGCGCACACGCCTGCTGCTGTGCAACGACTCCGGTCCGCGCCAGATCGCGGTCGCCCTCGGGTGTCCGGTCGTCGCGATTCTCGGGCCCACCGATCCGCGCCATACCGCCAGCCACCTCGACCGGCAACGCATCCTGCGCAAGGGCGTCGCGTGCTCGCCGTGCCAGCTGCGCGTCTGCCCCACGAATCACCACTGCCTGACCCAGCTCTCCCCCGGGCGCGCGGTGGCAGCTGCCGAAGATCTCCTGGCCTGAGCGTTCCGATCGCCGCCCCCGGAGCCAAGGCGGCGAGTTCTCCGGTGACTCCGCTCCGGGCCGGGGAGCCCGTTGCCACGTGCGCCTGCCCGTCCGGCCGAACGATTCGGGGGACGACGCCCCCGGTGAAGCGCTTCACAGCGTTCCCGCCGTTCGGTTCCGATGATTCCCCCGACCCGGCGGGCGCCCCCGGCGCCGCGAGCCGGTGAGGAGGAAGCGGCCATGTTGCGAACCAACCGAGGTTCGACCCTGGTGCTGGCGGGTTTCACGGCTTTTCTCGCCTTCTTCATCCTGGCGCTCTGCTATCGCCGGGCCGCCGAACGCACCGCCCTCTGCGGCGTCGACCCGCTGGTCGCCGCGGCCTACGCGGCGCCCGAGCCACGGCGTGCGTTGCAGGTCGTGACGATCGCGTTCGCAGATCGTCCCGTCTGTCCCGCGCGCACGGCCGTCCGCTAGTAGACGACCGCTCCGGCGAGCTTCTCGAGCTCGCCCATCTTGTGGATCACGATGTAGCCGCGATCCGTGCTGATGATGGCGTCGTCTGTCCAGGCCCGGAGCTGCTTGTTGATGCTCTCCCGGGTGGTGCCGACCAGGTCGCCCCACTCTTCCTGGGAGAGATTCAGGTCGAGCCGCACCCCACCGTCGTGGGGCACGCCGTAGCTCTGGGCGAGCGCGACGAGCTTCTTTGCGAGGCGCAGCGGAAGGTTCAGGAAGAGCGTGTCCTCGACGAACTCACTCACCTGCTTCATGCGTCTGGCCAGGACGTCGAGGAGCTTGATGGACACTTCCGGGTGGCTGCGCAGGAAGGACAGGAAGTCCCGGCGGTCGATGATCAGCAGCTCGCTGGGTTCGATGGCCGTCACGGTCGCGGTGCGCGGAGTCCCGCCGAGCAGGGCGATCTCACCGAGCACCTCGCCGGGCCCGAGGATGCTGAAGACGACATCGTCGCCGGCGTCGGAAGTCGTGAGGGCCTTGAGCTTTCCGGCGATGATCACGTAGACCTGCGCCCCCGCGTCACCCTTGTGGAAGAGCTCCTCCCGCTTCTTCAGAACGACCGTGCGGGCCACCGGGATCAGCCCGTCGAGCTCGTCCGGAGCCAGGCCCTGGAACAGGGGGACGCTCCGCAGCAGGTCTCGCTTCTGCGTCGGGCTGAGTCCCGCCATGGGTTCAGTGTACCCTCGAGGCGGATGCGCTGCCGTGGCGGGACGCCACAAGCACTCGATTTCCTGGGGGAATTCGGCGGGCGCAGGTCGGCGGCAGACAACGCGCTCAACCCGGGGATCCGGCGGCCGAAAAGGATGCTGTGGAAATCCGCCGCGGGCCCCATCGGATCATCGCCAGCTACGCTTCTTCCCACGCCTTCGCACCGCACACGCGGGCCGCGCTCGCGGGCCTCGGCTACCGCCTGGTGCCCGCTTCGACCCGCGGGCGCTTCGACGACGACAGCTGGCAGCCGGACCTGCGGATCGTCGATGCCCGGCGCTTCGACCGGCTTCCCGAGGAGCGGTATCTGCCGCGCACGCCGATCATCGTGCTACGCGGCGCACGCCCCCGGAAATGGCGGGACGCCCGGGTCGTAGGCGAAATCCCGCGACCCGCGTCGCTGGGCGATCTCTACCCCCTGCTCCAGACCGCCCTGGAGGAGAACCCGCGCCGAGCGGCGCGCGCACCCACGGAGCTTCCCGCACGCTGCACGCGGGCAGACCGCCGCTGGATGGGGGCGATCCTGTCGCTTTCGGCGGAGGGCTGCCTGTTCCGGTGCGCCGGCGACCTGGGCGACGGCACGGATTTCAACGTGCTCTTCCCGATTCCGAGCGGACACATGGTCTCGACCCGCGCCCGTGTCTCCCGCCGCGAGGGAGCCTGCGTGGGGCTGGCCTTCCACGACCCGCCGCCGCCATACCGCGAGGCCATCGAGGAGTTCGTGACGACGCGTCTCGCGCTGTCCGCGGCCTGAAACGCGGTCTCGCGGCCGCTCCGGCCGCCTTTCCCGGCGCGAGAGCCCGGCCGAGCACGAGCCGGGACGGGCTCTGGCCGACCGTGGTAGCATCCGAACGGTCCGGCCCGGCCGTTGGGGGGGCGCAGCCAGGGCGTTCGCAGAGGCGGCCGCATGGGCGAGTCCCGGCACGGGGATCCGAAGTCTCAGCACGAGATCCGCGTTCTTCGCGAGTTCCTGGGACTCACTCCTCCGGGCGGCGCCGGCGGCGCGGGCCTCGGCATCGATGTCACCCGCCTGGAAGACCGATTCGACTACCTGCTCGAGAGCCTTCGGGCGTTGACCTTCGATGTGGACGCGGACGGCCGCATCGCCTGCGTCAGCGGCAGCTGCAAGAACATCCTCGGCTACGCGCCCGGCGAGATGATCGGGAGATCGACGTCGGAGTTCGTGAACCCGGAAGACGCGGCCGCGGCGAGAGCCACGGCGCGACTGCTCCGCGAGAGCGGCACGCCGCTTCGGAACGTCTTCCGACTGCGCCACAAGGACGGTCATCGGGTCTGGATGGCCGCTTCGGCGGGCCGCGCCGTGAGGTCGACCGACGGCTGCCCCTACACGGTGGTGTTCGCCCAGGACGTGACGGACGTGATGAAGGCCACCGAGGCGCTGACCGCCAGCGAGGACCGCTATCGCGCCCTGGCGGACAACGCCTCGGACATCATCACCGAGGTCGACCGCGACGGGCGGCTGCGTTACCTGAGCCCGAGCTTCGAGGCGGTGACCGGCCGAGACGCGAGTGAGTTCGTGGGCAAGCGACTGTCGGAGACCGACCTGTTCGCGAACCTGCATCCGGACGACTCGAAGCGCCTGGGCGAGCGCTTCCATCGGGGGCTCGGCGCGGGTCGTCCAGTGGAGAGCCTGCTCGCCTACCGCTTCCGTCACGCCGACGGGTCCTGGCGCTGGTTCGAGAGCCGCACCACGCCCTACGTCACGGGCCGAGGCGAGGCACGCGAGGTCGTGTTGTCCCGCGACGTCACCGAGCAGGTGCTGGCGGAGGCAGAGCTGCGGGAGAGCGAGGCGCGCTACCGGATCCTCGCGGAGGCCAGCCGCGACGTGATCATCGAAATGGACGAGGAGGCCCGCATCCTGTGGCACAGCCCGGGCACCGAGCAGGCGCTGGGTTACGCGGAGAAGTCGCTCGTGGGTGAGATCGGATTCCACCTGGTGCACCCGGACGATCTGGAGGGAATCGTCGACGTCTTCGGGAAGGCGCTCGGCGCGCGGGGCGCGGTGTTCTCGGCGCCGTTCCGCCTGCGCCACCGCGACGGACGCTGGCGCTGGTTCGAGGGGGTCGGCGTGACCTACCGGCGCGCGGACGGAGAATTGCGCATCGTGGCCGTCAACCACGATATCACCCTGCGTCGGAAGGAGGAGGAGCAGCGGCGCGAGCTCGAGGAGCGCGTGCGCCAGGCCCAGAAGCTCGAGGGACTGGGCGTGATGGCCGGAGGGATCGCCCACGACTTCAACAATCTGCTGACGCCCATCCTCGGAGACGCCAGCCTGGCGCTGATGGAGCTGCCGGAAGACTCCCCCGTACGGTGGCGCATCGGAAAGATCCGCAAGACCGCGCTGCGGGCGGCAGCGCTCACGAACCAGATGCTCGCGTACGCCGGCTCCGGCCCGGTCGCGGCAAAGCCCATCGATCTGACGCGGGTCGTCCGAGAGATGGCCCAGCTGCTCGAGACGTCGATCGCCGACGACACGGTTCTCGAGTATCGGCTCGACGCCGGTCTCGCCCGCGTCTCGGCCGATGACACGCAAGTCGGCCAGGTGGTGATGAATCTCCTATCGAACGCGGTCGAGGCCCTGGGGGACGAGGGAGGACGCATCACCATCGAGACCGGCGCCCTCGAGATCGACGACGCCAGCGGACTCCAGACCGTGCTCGGCCAGCCCCTCGAGACCGGCAGCTACGCCTTTCTCGAGGTCCGCGACTCGGGCTGTGGAATGGACGACGACACCCGCTCACGGATCTTCGATCCGTTCTTCACCACCAAGTTCACGGGCCGGGGCCTGGGACTCGCGGCGGTGCTAGGCATCGTGCGCGGACACAGCGGCGCCATCGACCTCGAGAGCGAGCCCGGCCGGGGGACCCGCTTCCGCGTGCTCTTTCCCTGCTGCGATTCCCCGGGGGAGACGGCCGCTCCAGAGCCCTTGGCGGCTGGCGAGTGGCGCGGCGCGGGCACGATCCTGGTGGTGGACGACGACGAGAGCGTGCGCGAGCTCACGGCGGAGACCCTCGAACGCGCCGGCCTGACCGTGCTCTGCGCCGGCAGCGGACGCGAGGGGGTCGAGTCCTTCCGACGTCATCGCGACGACATCCGCGCCGTCTTTCTCGACCGGACCATGCCCGACCTGAGCGGCGAGCGCGTCTTCGACGAGATCCGCCGCATGGACGCGAACGTCGCGGTGATTCTCATGAGCGGATATTCCGAGGAACGCGCGATCCTGCATTTCGCCGCGGCGGACCTCAGCGGCTTTCTCCAGAAGCCCTATCTGCCCGAGACGTTGATCGACAAGGTCCGAGAAGCGCTCGAGAACTGAGGGCGGGGGTCGGCGCGTCCTGCGTTATTCTGTCCCTCCCCCCATGGAACTCGACCACATCCACATCAAGGGCGCGCGGGAGCACAATCTC
>JBHHVG010000250.1:0-5137 GCA_046754165.1 Myxococcota bacterium | reverse complement strand
GATGCCATCTTCATTCCTCCTCATCCAGACCGGAATCATTCACGAACTTGCCGATCAACCGCTCCAGCAGGACCGCGCTCTCGGTGAACGCCAGCTCTTCCCCGTCCTTCAGCAGATCTTCCTCGCCGCCCGGCTCGAGGGCGACGAACTGATTCCCGAGCACGCCCTGCGTCATGATCGATGCCGACGTATCGACGGAGAGCTCGAGGCTGGGGTCGATGTCGATCTCGACTCGGGCTCGCAGGTCCTCGTCGAGCGAGATCGACGATACCTGGCCCACCTCGACTCCGGACACGACGACCGGGGACCGCTCGGTGAGACCGCCGATCTGATCGAAGGTCGCGTACAGATGGAAGCCGCGCGGCCCATCGAGACCGCCGACCTGGAGCGACAGGTACGCGATCCCGGCCAAGCCGGACAGGACGAAGAGGCCCACGATCAGGTCGCGGGCGGGTGAGGATTGCATCGCAGTCTTGCCTCCACGGTCCGGGCGTCGCCTCAGACTCCCCACAGTGCGGTGATCACGTAATTGAAGAGCAGCACGCAGACGGACGCGGTCACCACGGTTCCCGTCGTCGCCGCGCTGACGCCCGCCGAGGTCGGAACGCTGGTGTAGCCGCGATAGGTGGAGATGAAGCCGACCAGGGCGCCGAAGACGATGGCTTTGCTGAAGCTCGGCACCACGTCTTCGTTGAAGTCGATGGCCGCCTCGAGGCTCGAGAAGTAGGTGCCGCTGTGGAGACCGAGAAGCAGGACGTCCACCATGTAGCCTCCCACCAGGGCGAAGACGATGAACAGGGCCGAAAGCAGCGGCATCACCGTCACCAGCGCCATCGCCTTCGGGGCCACGATGAAGTCGACCGGATCGATGGACATCATGCGAAGGCCGTCGAGCTGTTCGGTGGTCACCATGCTGGCAATCTCCGCCGCCGCGGCCGAGCCGGCGCGCCCGGTGACGAGCAGTGCCGTCAGGACCGGGCCGAGCTCCTTGATCAGGGACAGGCCCACCAGCGCCCCGACGTTCGCCTCGGCGCCGAAGCGGACGAGGGTGTCGTAGCCCAGCAGGCCCAGCACCGCCCCCACGACGAACCCGGACGAGCAGATGATGGAGAGGGAGCGCACGCCGACGTCGAAGATCTCGTTGGTGTAGCGGTGGAATCGGTAGGGCGGCAGCGCCGCGGTGCGCAGCACGTTGCCGGCGAACAGCGCGAGCGCCCCGAGATTCTGGGTGAAGACCAGGGTCTGGTGGCCGAGCCGTTCGATTCGCGCCGTGTTCACGGGCTGTCTCCGCCGAAGCCTTTTCCCATGGTCGCCTGGGCGTAGTCGTCCCCGCTCTGCTCCTTTTCGGCCTCGAGGAACTGCACGATGCGGCGGTCTTCGCTCTTCAGCAGCTCATCGGTGGAGCCGCTGATGGCGCGGCCATCGACCATGAACACCAGGCGGTCCGCCATCCGCAGCGACGAGGCGAGGTGGTGGGATGTCACGATCAGTGTGATCCCGAGCCTCCGGTTCAGCTGCGTGAGCAACGCCTCGATGCGGCGCACGTTGATCGGGTCGAGGCCCGAGAACGGCTCGTCGACCAGCAGGATCTCGGGGTCGGTCACGATGGCGCGGGCCAAGGCGGCGCGGCGGCTCATGCCACCCGAGAGCTCCCGCGGGTAGAGGTGCTCGACGTCGTCCAGGCCGACCGCCTCGAGCCGGCGGCTCACCTCGGCGGCGATGTCCGCCTGACCCAGCTTCGAATGCTCGCGCAGCGGCAGCGCCACGTTCTCGAAGACCGTCATGGCGTCGAGCAAGGCGCCCCCCTGGAAGAGCATCCCGATGCGGTCACGCACCCGAAACAGCAGGCGCTCGGGCAGCCCGGTGATGTCCTCGTCGGCGACCCGAACACTGCCCGAGTCCGGGCGCGTCAGACCCCCGATCATGCGGACCAGGGTGCTCTTGCCGGCGCCGCTGCCGCCCAGCACCACCGAGACCTTGCCGCGCGGAAAGCCGCAGGAGAGCCCACGGAAGACCTGGCGTTCGCCCCGCTTCAGGCACACGCCATCGAGGGCGACGCGAAATTCCTGGCCCGGCACGCCCTTCGTCCCCCCAGAGGCCCCGACGCCTGCGACCGAATCGTTCGCATGGTAGACCAGGATCTCCGAATCCGGCATCGCGGCGGTGAGATTATCCGTCTGCAGCCCATGGGAGGCGGGATGGACTTCACAGCCGGTATTCCTTTCGGCAGAATACCGCGGCGGGAATACACCGTCTCGACCGCCGTCGGTCGCGGGCGGCGTCCCTCCACGCTCGCACCCGCCGGAGAGTCGTGCCCACGAAGATCGCCGAGAAGCTCTGCGCCGCGACGTGGCAGCTGCGTCGCGACGTCGCGCGGCTCCGCTTCGCGAAGCCCGTGACCCACGTCTACAACCCGCTCGATTACGCCCGCGCCCCCCACCGGACCTACATCGAGCGCTACGGGAACAGCTGCAAGCGCGTCGTCTTCCTCGGCATGAACCCGGGCCCCTTCGGCATGACCCAGACCGGCGTGCCCTTTGGATGCGTCGAGAACGTTCGCAGCTGGTTGGGCATCGAGGAGCCGGTGGCGCCTCCGGCCGATACCCATCCCAAGCGCCCGGTCCAGGGCTTCGACTGCCCCCGCAGCGAGGTGAGCGGAGCGCGTCTGTGGGGTGCGATCGAAGCGGCCTACGGCGAGCCCGAGCGCTTCTTCGCCCGGCACTACATCGCGAACTACTGCCCCCTCGTCTTCGTCGAGGCGAGCGGACGCAACCGCACTCCGGACAAGCTGCCGGCGGGCGAACGCGGCGCCCTGTTCGAAGCCTGCGACCGCCACCTGCGGCGCCTGGTCCGCCTGCTCGCGCCGGACTGGATCGTCGGCATCGGCGCCTTCGCCGAGACCCGCGCGCACGAGGCCCTGCCCGACGATTCGATCCGGATCGGTCGGGTCCTGCACCCGAGCCCGGCGAACCCACGCGCCCAGAAGGATTGGGGCGGCCAGGCGCGGCGGCAGCTCGAAGCCCTCGGGCTCTGCGGCGATGGCTAGGCATCAGGGAGCCGGGGACCGCCCCGGACCGGGTTCCGCGGCGCATGTTCCGTTAGCCTTGCGATCGGCGAAACCGCCGGGACGGTCGGGAGAGGAGTGGCGATGAGGGTTCGCGCACCGGAGAGGGACCGGGTGCAGAAGACGTGGTGGCTGGTTCTCGGCATGGCCTGCGCCGGCCTCGCGTCCGCCGAGTGTGCCGGGGCCGGCGACCCGACGACCTTCGCGGCGGGGCGGGAGGCCGTGGCCCGGGCCCTCGACTCCGGCGGCACCCCGGCGCGCGCGAAGAACGTGATCGTCTTCCTCGGTGACGGAATGGGCGTCACCACCGTGACGGCGGCGCGCATCTTCGAGGGGCAGCGCGAAGGGGCGCCGGGAGAAGAGCATCTGCTGTCCTTCGAGCGCTTCCCGCACCTGGCCCTCATCAAGACCTACAACACCAACCAACAGGTGCCGGATTCTGCGGGCACGATGACGGCCATCGTCACCGGTACCAAGACCCGCGCCGGCGTGCTGTCGGTCGACCGGCGGGTCGCACGCGGCGACTACGCCGCCGCCGCGAAGCACCCGCTCGAGACGATCGTCGAACAGGCGGAAGCCCGAGGGCTCTCCACCGGCATCGTGACGACCACCACGCTCACGCACGCGACCCCGGCCGCGCTTTTCGCCCACAGTCCAGAGCGTGAATGGCAGAGCGACGACAGGCTCTCACGCGGCGCACGCGACGCCGGCTTTCCGGACATCGCGCGACAGTTCGTGGAGTTCGACTCAGGCGATGGGATCGACGTCGCCCTCGGCGGTGGCTTCCAGCACTTCCTGCCGACGACCGCTCCCGACGCCAGCGCGCCGGAGCGGCGGGGAACCCGCGCCGACGGCCGCGATCTCACCGCCGAGTGGCTCGCGGGACGCGAGAAGGCGGCCGTGGTGTGGAACCGCACGCAGCTGCGCGAAGCAAAGCCCGGAGAGGTCGACCAGATCCTCGGCCTCTTCGGCGCCTCCTACCTCGACTTCGAGCTCGATCGGCGCGAGAACGGCGGCGCTCAGCCGTCGCTCAGCGAGATGACCGCCGCGGCCATCGCCTTCCTCGAGCGGGATCCCGATGGCTACTTCCTGATGGTGGAGGCCGGGCGCATCGACCACGCTCATCACGCCGGCAACGCCCATCGGGCCCTCACCGACACGATCGAGATCTCGGACGCCGTCCGCGTCGCGGCGAAGGCGACCGACGCCGACGACACGCTGATCATCGTCACCGCCGACCACAGCCACGTCCTCACCATGGCGGGATACCCGACCCGCGGCAACGACATCCTGGGCAAGGTGGTCGGCAACGACGAGCGCGGTGAGCCCGACGGAAGCTACAGCAAGGACGCCAACGGTCGACCGTACACGACGCTGGGCTACCAGAACGGCCCGGGCGCGGACAGCGCCGTGCTCGCCCCCGACCGGAGGCTCACCCACGGTGCGCTCACCAGCCTGGGAAAACGCAGCGCGGACGGACAGCGCCCGGATCTCCGCGACGTGAACACCGCCGATCCGGACTTCCTCCAGCAGGCCGCCATCCCCATGTCCTCCGAGACCCACTCGGGCGAGGACGTCGCGGCCTACGCGCGCGGCCCCGGGTCGAACCTCTTTACCGGCGTTCGCGAGCAGCACTACATCTACCACGCGATGGTCGAAGCGCTGGGCTGGAACGCGAAACGCGGAGAGCAGTGAGCGAGAGCCGTCGCCGAAGCGCGCGATGGCGACCGACGCGAACGCCGCCTACCCACCCACCGGATGCCTCGTGACGGCGGTTTTGGAAGAATTCATGGAGCACGGCCCGTCCACTCTTCGTCGAGCGTCGTGATCTCGGCCAGGATGATGTGCTGGTAGGCGAACATCTCAGGCCAGATCCGAGCGAGCACATGGTAGGCACGACTGACGCCGCGCACGAGGCGGCTGCGGCCCGTCGACTCGAAGACGATCTCGAACGGCAGTGCCGTCGCCCGCTCGCCCAGCACGCGAAAGCCCGCCTTCTCGACCTCCCGCCGGAAGGTGACGACCAGGCCCGCGTCCTCCTCGCCGCCCGCGTCCTCCGCTGTCCATTCATGC
>JBHHVG010000249.1:0-5141 GCA_046754165.1 Myxococcota bacterium | reverse complement strand
GCGCGCGTGGCGGTGCGCCGCCGCGTTCCCTTCGCGACACTGTCCCGGAGACTGGCGGTCGCCGGCCGGTGGAGCTCGAATCCGCCGGGTCCGATCTTCCCGCGACGGCCGGAACGCGGAAGGTCGCTCGCATGGACCGGGCCAACGTCCTCATCGCCGGAGGCGGAATCGTCGGGACGAGCATCGCCTGGGCCCTCGCGTGCCGCGGCGCGGGCGATATCGTGGTCGTCGATCTCGACCTCGCGGGCGTCTACGCGTCGTCGGAGCTGAACGCCGGCGGCGTCCGGGCAAGCTGGTGGCAGCCGGTCAACATCGCGACCTGCGCGGCGACCCTCGACTTCTTCCGCGCGCACCGCGGCGAGTTCGACTTCCGCGAATGCGGCTATCTGTGGCTGTACGACGACGACGACCGCTTCGCGTGCGCGGGCCGCGTGCTGGGTCTGCAAAACTCGTTCGGACTGGCCGTCGAGGTCCTGTCCACCGCCGAGGTCTGCGAGCGCTTTCCCGTGATCGACCGCGCGACCGACGAGCTGGTCGGCGGCACCCTGTCGCCCCGCGACGGGCTGGTCAACCCGAACGCGGTGCGGCGTTGGTACCGCCGGGAAGCCGAAGCCCTGGGCGCCGTCTTCCTCGATCGCCACTACATCGGCGGCGTGTCCACCGCGCACATCGCGACGTCCGAGGCCGCCGGCGGCCGGCGGCGCGTCGTGAACGTCGACGTCGCGGAGATCGCCTCCGGCGACGCCACAGACACCGGCGGCGCGATCCGGGAGATCCTGACGACACACCGGGTCGGCGCAGAGCACGTGCGCTGTGAGAGCCGGATCCGCTGCGACGTGCTGGTCAACTGCCTGGGCGCCTGGTCGCCGGTCTTCTCCTCGAAGATCGGAGTGAGCGACGTGACCGAGCCGGTCCGCCGGCAGATTGCGCTGGTCGACGTCCACCCGGAGGACCGCGCCCCGAACGCGGACTTCGAGCGCATGGGAATGATCGTCGACGCGAGCAACCTCTACTTCCATCCGGAGGGGCCGTACGTCCTCGCCGGCTACTCCATCCCCGACGAACCATCCGGCTACGACTTCGCCTACGACGGTCGAGACTTCTTCGAGCGCTGCATCTGGCCCCGGCTCGGCCATCGCTCGTCGAGCTTCGAGCGCTGCGGACACGTGCGCGGCTGGGCCGGGCTGTACGCGGTGACCCCGGATCGCAGCGGCATCGCCGGCGCCGTGGCGGGCTTCGAGAACCTCTTCGAAGCGCATTCGTTCACCGGTCGCGGCGTGATGCAGAGCTACGGCATTGCCACGGCGCTCGCGGATCTCGTCATCGGGGGTCGCACCCGGGAGGTCGACATCGCCCCGCTCGCGCGGGACCGCTTCGCCCTGCGCGAGCGCTGGGTCGTCGAGGAGCTCCACATCTGACAGAAGGGCAGGATGCGGTCTTTACAGAATCTTCACAGCGCATTGACAAGCGCGGACGTACAGTCATAATCACGGAGCTCAAGATAGTGACTGTAAGTCATCTTTCTTGATTCGAGAAAGCGAAACTCCCGCTGAGGGGCGCGGACTTCGCTTCTGTCCCCCAGCGCAGCCGATTCCCCAGAAGACGAGACGTGTGGAGCGCGGATCCGGAGCGAGCGCTCGAGGAGTGACGCGGTGAGCCTGTATCTGAACGGCATCGGGCACTTCCACCCGGAGAACGAGATCAGCAACCGCTTCCTCGTGGAGCTCGATATCGGCACCACGGACCCGTGGATCGTCGAGCGGGTGGGCATCCGGTCGCGTCGCACGGTGCTGCCCCTCGACTACATTCGCGACACGCGCAACGTCGACACCCGGGCCGCCCGCGAGGCAGCGCTCTACAGCAACGCCCAGATGGGGGCCCGCGCGGCCGACGCCGCCCTCGCGCGCGCGGGCATCGCCCGCGGCGATGTCGGCCTGGTGATCGCCGGGAGCTCCGGCGGCGACTGGCTCTCGCCGGCCCAGGCCTGCACCGTCGCCGCGGAGCTCTCCATGGAGGTGCCCGCCTTCGACATCACGTCGGCGTGCACCAGCTTCTACGCCCAGCTCTACGCCCTGTCGCTGATGCAGCCGGAGAAGCTTCCCGACTACGTGCTGCTCGTCGTCCCCGAGTCGCTCACCACGACCGTCGACTACAACGACCGCGCGACGGCGGTGCTGTGGGGAGATGGCGCCTCCGCCGCCGTCGTCTCGCCCCGCCAGCGCGGGCCCGCGCGGATCCTCGGCAACTCGCTGCAATCGAGCCCCGCGGGCTGGGACAAGGTGACGGTTCCCCGCAGCGGCCACTTCGCCCAGCACGGCCGTACGGTCCAGACCTTCGGCATCAAACGGATGGTGAGCTGCCTCGGTGCGCTGCGAGACGAGTTCGAGACCGACACGCGGCGCTTCCACTTCGTCGGACATCAGGCCAACCAACGCATGCTCGAGTCGGCCTGCCGGAGCTGCGGCATCCCCCCCGACCGCCACCACGCGAACGTCGAGTGGTACGGCAACACCGGCTGCGCCAGCTCCGCATCCGTCGTCTCCATGAACTGGGAGAAGTGGAAGGAGGTCGACGACATCGGGCTGGTGGGGGTGGGAGCGGGGCTCACCTGGTCGAGCTACCTGATCCGCTTCGGGGACGCGCAATGAGGTACGAGGACTTTCGCAACCAGAAGAACTTCGCCAAGCAGGAGCTGCTGGCGATGTCGCACGGGACGCTGATCTCGGACGCTCCAGACGCCTTCCGGGTGCGTCTGCCGGCTCCCCCGATGCTGATGATCGACCGCATCCTGGAGATCCGCCGGGACGGCGCGCGCGGGCGGATCGTCGCCGAGCGAGACGTGAACCTCGACGACTGGTTCTTCCAGTGCCATTTCCTGGGCGACCCGGTGCAGCCCGGCTGCCTGGGAATCGACGGGGTGTGGCAGCTGCTCGGATTCTACTGCGGCTGGTGCGGCGGGCTCGGGTCGGGCCGCGCCCTCGGCTGCGGGGAGGTCGAGTTCTTCGGCCAGATCCGGCCCCACGACGGCGTCGTGCGCTACGAGGTCGACGTGCGGCGCTACACGGAGCTGGCGAATGTCGGAGCCTCGATGGTCCTCGGAGACGCGACGCTGCTCGTCGACGACGAGCCCATCTACACCATCAAACGCGCCAAGGTCGGGACCTTCCAGCGGATCGACTATGCCGACTACCCGACGGCCTCCCTGCGCTCGCGCGGCGGAAAGATGGAGCGATGAGCGAGACGCCCATGACGCCCGTGCAGGTGCTCGCCTCGCTGCCGCAGCAGGAGCCGTTCCGCTTCATCGACGAGATCCTGGAGCTCGACGACGACCACATCGTCGCGACCTACACCTTTCGCCCGGACGCCGACTTCTACCGCGGACACTTCCCGGGCAACCCGGTCACGCCCGGAGTCATCCTCGTCGAAGCAATGGCCCAGGCAGGCATCGTGGCGCTCGGCATCCACCTGGTCTCGCAGCAGGAGGGTTTCGATCCGGGGAAGATGATGACCCTCTTCACGGACGCCAACGTGGAGTTCGGTGCGCTCGTGAAACCCGGAGACCGGGTGACCATCGAAGCCAAGAGGGTCTTCTGGCGCCGGCGCAAGCTTCGCTCCCAGGCGGAGATGAAGCTCGACGACGGAACGCTGGTGTGCTCGGGAACGGTTTCGGGGATGGGGGTCCTCCGATGACGGAACGGGTGGTGGTGACCGGACTGGGCGTCCTGGCCGCGAACGGCAACAACGTCCACGACTTCGAGCTGGCACTGCGCAAGGGGCAGTCCGGTATCTCGGTGAACGAGGCCATGAAAGCGCACGGCTTCGGCTCCCACGTGGCCGGCGTGCCCCAGGGCATCGACGAGATCGCCTCTTCCTACTTCGAAGAGGACGAGCTGCGCGCCATGAACTCCGGGCACCGGCTCGCTGCCATCGCCTCCCTGGACGCCTGGCGGGACGCCGGTCTCGAGCGCCCGGCGCGGGACGACGAGCGCGTCGACTGGGACAGCGGCGCGATCCTGGGCACGGGAATCGGCGGCATGGACACCATCGCGACCCGCGTCGTTCCCCTGACCGACGCCGGCAAGGTGCGTCGGCTCGGCAGCACCGCCGTCGAGCAGGTGATGGCCAGCGGCGTGTCCGCTCGGGTCTCGGGGCTGCTGGCCCTGGGCAACCAGGTCACGACCAACTCGAGCGCGTGCAGCACCGGCTCCGAGGCGATCGGCCTCGGGTTCATGCGCATCCGCAACGGCCTGGCCGCCCGGATGCTGTGCGGGGGTGCCGAGGGCGCCAGTCATTACATCTGGGCGGGCTTCGACGCCATGCGCGTTCTGTGCCGCAAGTTCAACGACGCACCCGAACGCGCCTCGCGGCCGATGAGCGCCTCGGCCGCCGGCTTCGTCCCGAGCGCCGGTGCGGGCGTGCTGCTGCTCGAGAGCCTTTCCTGCGCCCGGGCGCGCGGCGCCCGCATCCACGCCGAGGTCCTGGGCTCCGCGCTCAACTGCGGTGGCCACCGCGGCGGCGGCAGCATGACGGCGCCCAACCCGGAGAGCGTGCAGCGCTGCATCCGCGCCGCGCTCGCAGACGCTCGGGTAGAGGCCCGCGCCGTGGGCGCGATCAACGGCCACCTCACGGCCACCGGAGCCGACGCCCGAGAGGTCCAGTCCTGGGCGGCGGCTCTTCGCTGCCGTCCCGAGAAGCTGCCGGCGATCACGTCGACGAAGTCCATGATCGGCCACGCCCTGGGCGCGGCCGGCGGCATCGAGGCCGTCGCCAGCGTGCTGATGCTGCGCGGCGGCTTCGTCCACCCGTCGATCAACTGCGAGGACGTCCATCCCGAGATCGAGCCGTTCGCGGCGTCGATCCCACATCAGCTGCGCGAGCTTCCGGATCTGGAGATCCTGGTGAAGGCCGGCTTCGGATTCGGTGACGTCAACGCATGTCTCATTTTTCGCAAATGGGCCCACTGAAGCGTCCACGATCAGCGAGGAGATCCCGATGGAATCGAGCCAGGTTTTCGAGAAGGTGGTCAAGATCTTGACGCCGTACGTCAAGAACCAGGAGGCGCTCGCCGAGATCGCACGCGAGACGCACATCCTGGACGAGCTCAAGGTGAACTCAGCGCGCCTGGTCGACGTGGTCCTCGA
>JBHHVG010000248.1:0-5178 GCA_046754165.1 Myxococcota bacterium | reverse complement strand
CCCTGCTTGGCGGCGGACCGGGCCGCCCGAACATCCGCGGAGCGCTCAAGGCAGAGGGCGACCGAATCGACGCCCTTGCTCTTCTTCCGACTGCCGGTGCGGTAGCTGTCGAAGCGGTACGCGGCCAACACGGCGCCTTCGGCCAGGGCGCCCGCGGCGTGCGCCGCCTTGAGCTTCCGCAGGGCTGGAACGGCGATGGCGACGGTGCGGGCCTTGCGACTCACGGCGGAGTTGGTCGCGGTGCCCGCGGCGCGGCGGAACGCGTCCGCGTCCGCACTGGCATCCGGTCCCAGGCCGACCACCAGCACTCGCACGGCCGGAATTGCGCCATCCGGGTAGAGCGTCAGGGACTCGCCCTTCTTCGCCTGGAAGTCGCCACTTCGGAGCGCGGCGGAGATGGCACCGCCGAGTGCGCGGTCGATCGCGGCGAAGCGAGCGGGCAGGCGCCAGCGCTCGAGATCGATCTGGACCATCGGGAGCGCCAACAGGTCGACCTTGGCTTCCGACAGAACGCGGGAATCTACAGTGACGAGCATCACTTCTCCTCAGCCTCGTGGACTTTGCTTGAACTGCGTCAGGGCGTCTCCTAGACTCGGCGCAATTTCCGGGGTGAGACGGATATGGGGTGCATCATCGCCGCCGCGACGATGGGCGGGCGGCACGCGAGCCTCGATGTGCTGAGCCTCCTCTGGCAGGCGAGCTGGATGGTGCAACTCGTCATCCTCGTCCTGACTCTCCTTTCCGTCGTCTCGTGGACGATCATCGCGTTCAAGGGGCGCGAACTCCGGCGCGCCGAGCAGGATAGCGAGGCTTTCCTCCAGGTCTATCACGACGGCTCGCTCGACGCCGCGTTCGAGGCCGCGCGTGACCTCGACCGCAGTCCGCTTTCGAACATCTTCCTCGCCGCCTACAGCGAAATGAACCGCCTGGCGCGTTTTACCGGAAAGAAGGGCACAGCGGCCGTCGTGGAGGCCGCCCACATCGAGGCCCTGGCGAGCCACATCAAGTGGTCCGGCTCCGACGAAGAGCTGCGCCTCGAGCGCGGGCTCAACTTCCTCGCGACGACGGGCAGTGCGGCCCCGTTCATCGGGCTCTTCGGAACGGTCATCGGCATCATCAACGCCTTCCAGAACATCGGCATGTCCGGCTCCGCCAGCCTGGCCGTCGTCGCTCCCGGCATCGCCGAGGCGCTCATCGCCACGGCGATCGGCCTCTTCGCGGCCATTCCCGCCACGATCTTCTACAACTACTTCCTCGGAGACCTGCGCACGCTCCACGCGGCGATCGATCTGTTCTCATCGGAATACGAGGGCGACCTCCGTCGCCTCGCCGACGCGAGCGACGCGGCGCGCTCCAGCCAGGCGTAGGCCCGCATGGCCGCCCCGCAGCTCGGCTCGCGCAAACGCGCCCTCTCGGAGATCAACGTCACGCCCTTCGTCGACGTGATGCTGGTGCTGCTGATCATCTTCATGGTGACGGCGCCGATGATGCAGCAGGGCATCGACGTAGACCTGCCGGAGACGACCACGCAGCCGCTGCGGATGCGGGACGAGCCGCTGATCCTGTCGGTGCAAAAGAGCGGGAAGTACTACCTGGGCCGCACCGAGATCCCCCTGGAGAACCTGCAGGAGAAGCTCGAAGCCATCTTCGAGGGTCGCGACAGCAAGGAGATCTTCCTGCGCGCGGACAGCGAGGCCCCGTACGGGGTCGTGGTCAAGGCGCTGGCGGCGGCCCGAGAGGCTGGAGCCTCGAAGCTCGGCATGGTGACCGAGCCCGAGAGCTAGCCGGGAACGCTCGGGCCGGGGGCGGGGTCGAATCGAGACGGTCCCGCCGCGGCCGGCGGCGAAGGGCATTCGGAGCGTACCTGGAGTGAGTGGTGTCGCAGACGATCTCGGAGGAATCAAACGGCGGGAGTTCCGCCGCATGCTCGCGCTCTCGCTGGTCGGCCACCTGGCGCTGCTGACGATGCTGCTGGTGGAGCGCAACGGCGCGGTGATGGCGCTGCCCGGTGTCGTCACGGTCGAGCTCGTGGCCGCTCCCGCTGCTGCGCCGCGGCCAGCACCGGCGCCCAAGCCGGTCCAGAAGAAGGTGGTGCTACCGGCGGAGCCGACCACGCCGAAGCCGGCGCCGCGCGAGGAGAAACCCGAGCCCGCGCCGGTCGAAGAGGAGCCCGAGCCGACCCCGGTCGAACAGGACTACGGCGACGTGATGGCGCAGCTGCGGGCCGACGCCGAAGAGACCGCGAACGAGCCGGACCGCACGGCTGCCGCCGGATCGACCGGCGGGATCGGCCGGCCGGTGTCGCCGGAGCTGGCTGCTTGGCTGAAGAAGGCGGAGATCCACGTGCGGCGGGCCTGGGTGCTGCCCCCGGCCTTTCGCACCCAGGTCCTCGAGGCGCAGGTGATCGTCGAACTCGACGCCGCCGGCAATGTGGTCGGGACCCCCGAAGTGGTGCGGCGCTCCGGCAACCCGTGGTACGACGAGGGGGTGGTGCGCTCCATCCAGAAGGCGAGCCCACTGCCGCCGCCTCCGACTCCCGGCGAATGGTCCTTCCGTTTTCCGTCCGAAGGGGGGTACTGATGGCTCCGCGCGCGGGGTGGGTCGGGCTCGTCGCGGTCGTGTCGCTCGTGGTGGCCGCGAGCGCCGCGGCCCAGGGTCATCCCGCGGTGGTGGTGACGCCGGGCAAGCGGCAGGCCTTCAAGGTGGCGGTGCAGCGCTTCGAGGACGTATCTGCCGAGGAGCGGCCCGAGCGCGCCGTGCTGTTCCGCGACGTGCTCACGAGCGCTCTCGAGTACTCGAGTGTGTTCGACGTGATCGACCCCCGGGCCTTCCTCGGGCCGCAGCAGACCCAGCACTTCTCGGCTGGCCGGCCCATCGCGTGCTCCGACTGGTCGACCATCGGTTCCGACGCGTTCGTAGAGGGCGAGATCCGCGTGGCTTCGTCGCGCTATGCAGTCGAGTTCCGCGTCTGGGACACGGCGACGTGCAAGCGGCTGCTGCGCAAGCGCTACCGCCAGAGCGCGAATCTCGCCCCGGACATCCTGGCCAAGCGCGTCGCGGACGACGTCTCGGCGGTATTCACGGGCGTGCGGGGCGTCGCGAGCACCGAGATCACGTTCGTCTCGGATCGCACGGGCAACAAGGAGATCTTGGCAATGGACGCGGACGGCGGGCGCCCGCGCGCGATCACCGCCAATCGCTCGATCAATACCTTCCCGAGCTGGTCTCCGGATGGTGCGTCGATCGTCTTCACGTCGTATCGCCACCTCAACATGCCCAATCTCTTCATCACGACACGCGGCAAGGGCAAGCCGCGGCGCCTGTTGACGGGCATGGGCCCCGATCGCTCCCAGTACCGGGGCGTGTTCGATCCCGTGGGGAAGAGCCTCGCCGTCGTGATGTCGTCCAAGGGGGCCACCGAGATCTACACCGTGTGGCCCTCAGCCCGGAAGATCCGCCAGCTCACCCGGAACAAGTCGATCGACGTCTCGCCGAGCTGGTCGCCGAACGGCGAGCAGATCGCCTTCGTCTCCGATCGCGCCGGTGCTCCGCAGGTCTACATCATGGACGCAAACGGGCGAAACGCCCGCCGGCTCACCTTCAACGGCAGCTACAACACGGCACCAGCCTGGTCCCCGGACGGGAAGTGGATCGCCTATGAGACCCGCGTCGCGGGGCAGTTCGACATCTGGCTGATCAGCGTGGACGGCAGCGTGAACGTGCCGCTCGTCAGCCACCCCCGCAGCGACGAATCCCCGTCCTGGGCCCCGAACTCCCGGAAGCTGGCGTTCAGCTCGACCCGGCGCGGCCGGTCGGACATCTACGTGATCGACGTGAACGGCGGGGAACCCCTGCGGCTCACGAAGGGGGCGGGGAACGACACGAGCCCTGCCTGGGGCCCGTTCCCGCGCTAATCCTAGTGGGCGAGAGGCGGCATCGAAGGGGGGAAGCGATGACGAGACGAACTGGGGGGTCGCGCGCTCCGCGCTGGCTCGTGGGCGTGCTGTTGGCCGCTCTGCTGCCGCTGGCGCTGGGATGCGTCACGGTCGCGGAGTTCCGCAAGCTCGAACGCCAGGTGCGCGACATGCAGCGCGGCGGGGCCGGGGGAGGGGCCACCCACGGCACCCGCGTCGCCGACCTGGCGGCGCAGGTGAACGAGATCGAGTCGGACGTCCAGAAACTCGAAGGCCGCCTCGAGGTCGCGGAGCACCGCGCGGACTCGGCTCTCGAGGAGGCGAAGGCGGCGCGTGCCGAGGCCTCCCGCGCTCCGTCGACGGCGATGGGGGGAGCGGCGCCGGCGGACGGTTCGGCGATCGCGTCGACCCGCGCAGGCGCCCCGCCGGCGAATACGGCGGAGATAGAGGCCTATCGCGCGGCGTACGACGCGTGGCGTCGAGGAGATCCTGAAATCTGTGTTGACCGATTTCGGATCTTCTTGCAAACTTATCCGGCTTCGGTGCATGCCGACGACGCGGCCTACTGGATGGCCGACTGCTACTTCAAGCGAGGAGACTACAAGACCGCGGTCCTGCGCTTCGACGATGTCGTCTCCCGTTACCCGGAGGGAAACCGCGCGGCCGACGCACTCTACCGACAGGGAGAGGCATTGCTGCGACTCGGGCCGGGGTATGGGAAGGCGGCGGGCAAAGCCTTCGAGCGCGTCCTGAAGGAGTACCCGGGCTCGGTCCGCGCGGAGGCAGCGAAACGGCAACTCGATCTGCTCGGGTCTGGCTGATCGAACGCGACGATGGGGAGACAATTGAAATCCGCGACACGCTCACGACGAGCCCTGGGAGAACACGGGTGAAGAAGCGCGACACGGTGCGGTTCAAGAAATTGCTCCTCGCACAACGCGACGAGCTTCAGGGGAACCAGAAGCGCGCACTGTCCGGTGACATCCACGTCGACCCGGACGATTTCCCCGATGAGATCGATACGGCTTCGTCGGAGGTCAACCTCCAGTTCACCGGTCGCCTGCGCGAGAGGGAGCAGGGCCTGTTGGCGAAGATCGACGCCGCGCTCTCGAAGATCGAAGCGGGATCCTTCGGCGAGTGCATGAACTGCGGCGACGACATCGGCCTGAAGCGCCTGAAGGCACGGCCGGTTGCGGAGCTGTGCATCGAGTGCAAGTCCGAGCAGGAGAAGCTCGAGCGCCGCGCAGGCTGATCGCAGCGCGTT
>JBHHVG010000247.1:0-5192 GCA_046754165.1 Myxococcota bacterium | reverse complement strand
GTCTACGCACAGCTCTCGGGCCACGCTTTTCTCGAGTTCGACGATGGCCTGTACGTGACGGGCAATCCGAGGATTGCCGAAGGTCTCACGCTCGAGAACTTCCTCTGGGCCTGGGTCAGCACGGATGCCTACATCTGGCATCCGATCACGTGGCTCAGCTACTTGATCGACGGCGGCCTCCACGGCGTCGAATCCGCGGGCCCCTGGCTGCTCACGAACCTCGCGCTGCACGTGGCGTGCTCGCTGGCTCTGCTCGGCTCCCTCGCCTCGCTGACCGGGCGCTTCTGGCCGAGTGCTTTCGTGGCCGCGCTCTTCGCGCTCCACCCGATTCAGACCGAGCCGGTGGCGTGGGTGTCCGGGCGCAAGGAGGTCCTCGCGGGGCTCTTCTTCGTCCTCACGCTCTGGGCCTACGCGCGCTATGCGCGCCAACGCGACCGGCGGAGCTATCTCGGGGTCTTCGCGGCGATGGCGATGTGCCTGCTCGCGAAGGGGACTCACGTAGCCATACCGTTCCTGCTTCTGCTTCTCGATTATTGGCCGCTCGGTCGCCTGCGGCTCGGACCCGGCGGCGAGCGCTGGACGCAGCTGATCGCGGAGAAGCTCCCGTTGCTGGCACTTTCACTGGCGATGGTCGCCGTCCAGGCCGCGGCGGTCGCGGCTCCGTACAGCCCCTGGATCACCGATCCACCGCTCTTCGATCGGGCGCAGGACGGGATCATGGCCACCACCGCCACCCTGGGACGCTTGCTCTGGCCCGACAGTCTCGCGATCGTCTACCCGACGCGCACACAGATGGGACTCCCGCAGGTCGGGGTGCAGACGGTCGCGGCGGCGCTCGCGGGGCTGGTGGCGGCGACAACGCTCGCCGCCGCGGCGGGCGCGAAGCGTGGCTATCTGCTGGTCGGCTGGCTGTGGTTCCTCGGAATGCTGTTTCCGGTGATCGGGCTGATCCCGTCCGGGCTGCGCGTGATGCACGATCGATACGCCTACATCCCGATGATCGGCCTGTCGATCGCGTTCGCGTTCGGGGTCGCGGAGCTGCTGGCGAGGCTTCGCGTTCCGCGCGCAATCCCGGCGGCCGCCGCGACGGCCGTGTTGGCTTCTCTTGCAGTCGCGAGCTGGCAGCAGGCGGGGGTGTGGCGCGACAGCCTCACGCTCTTCGACCACGCGCTCGCGGTAACGGAACGCAATGCCATCGTTCACTTCTTGAAGGGCAACACCCTGTCGGAAGCCCAGAACTACGAGTCCGCGCGAGTCGAGTTCGAGGCCGCGCTCGCGATCCACCCGAGCTATCCCGACGCCCACAACAACCTCGGGTTGCTCTACCTGAAGACGAAACGCATCGACCTCGCGATTCCGCACTTCGAGCGCGCCCTGGCGGCGCGTCCGAAATGGGGCCGGGCGAGGACGAATCTCGCGAACGCGCAGTGGAGCAGTGGCGACCGATCGGGCGCCCTGGCCAGCTTCGAGGCGGCGGTGGAGGCCTCGCCCGAGTCCGCCGACGCCCACTACTGGCTGGCGGCGGCCCGTCACGAGAGCGGGATGCTCGCCGCGGCCGCGGAGGGCTACCGGGAAGCCCTGCGAATCGACCCTCGACACGAGTGGGCCCGCCGCGGCCTCGATGGCATCGAGAAGGCGGCACGGTAGCGGGCCTGCACGCGGGCGCCGCTACTCCTTCGGGTAGTAGCGGCTGATCGTGTCGATCACGCAGCCCGGGCGTTCGCTTCCCTCGATCTCGACGGTCACGCGTATCGTCGCCTGGACGCAACCCTTCACCTCCTCGACGCCGAGCAGCTCGGCGCTGCCACGGACACGCGAACCCACCGGGACCGGCGCCGGAAAGCGCACCTTGTTGGCTCCGTAGTTCACGCCCATCGCGATGCCGCGAACCTCGATGATGTTCGGCAGGAACGCGCTGACGAGCGACTGGGTGAGGTAGCCGTGGGCGATCGGCGCGCCGAACGGGCCCTGTTTGGCGCGCTCGACGTCGACGTGGATCCACTGATGGTCTCCGGTCGCCTCGGCGAACTGGTTGATCCGCTCCTGGGTGATCTCGATCCAGTCGCTGTGTCCGAGCTGCTTGCCGACTGCGTTCTGGAGGTCGAAGGGGGATTCGAAGATGGTTGCCATGATTCGCGTTTCCTTTCGATGTCGGGCCTCCCGCCTCGCCGGGAAGGGCTCACGAGGGGTTCTTGATCGCTGCCAGGAATGCGGGCCGCTCTCCGCCACCGTGCATCAGCACATTCGCGCCGCTCACGTAGCCAGCCAGCGTGGACGCCAGGTAGAGGCAAGTATCGCCGACATCGCGCGGCTCGCCCATCCTTCCGAGCGGAACCGTGGCCGAGACCGAGGCGATGCCGTCTTCGTTCCCGTAGTGAAGATGGGAAAGCTCCGTGCGGATCATGCCGGCGGTTACGGCGTTCACCCGGACCTTGGGCGCCCACTCGACGGCGAGGGTCTGGGTGAGCGACAGCAGACCCGCCTTGGCGGCCCCGTAGGCCGCGGTTCCCGGAGAGGGGCGGATGCCGCTGACGCTGGCGATGTTGATGATGCAGCCACCGTCATCCTGCTGCTGCATCACGGAGTTTGCCTGCTGGGAGAAGTTGAGCGCGGCGATCAGGTTGAGGCGGATGATGGCCTCCGAGAAGCGCGGCGAGGCGGTCGCTGCCGCCGCCTCCGGCGCCCCGCCGGCGTTGTTCACCAGCACGTCGAGACGGCCGGTGTGATCTCGGGTGAAGGCGACCACAGATTCGATCTGTTCGACCTCGCGCACGTCTGCGGCGGTGAACAGGGCGGTGCGCCCGCCGGCAGCAGGCGGACTCTCTGGCTGTGCTCGCCCGCAGACCACGACGTCGGCGCCCGCCTCGAGAAAGCGCTCGGCGATCCCGCGTCCGACGCCACGGCTGCCGCCGGTCACGATCACCGTCCGACCAGACATGTCGAGGGGGTCGCTCATCCGAGCCCGATCCGCTGCGCGACCCGCTCACGGTGATAGCTGGGGTCGCCGAGCAGGCTCTCGCTCGACTTGGCCCGCTTGAAGTAGAGATGCACGTCGTACTCCCAGGTGAAGCCGACCCCCCCGTGGATCTGGATGCTGTCGGCGGCCGAATGGAAATAGGCGTCGGAGCATGCGGCCTTGGCCAGCGAAGCGACGACGTCGAGCTCGTCGCCGTCCTCCGCCGCGACGCAGCCCGCGTAGTAGCAGGCGGAGCGCGCAGACTCGACCTCGACCATCATGTCCGCGCACTTGTGCTTGATCGCCTGGAACGATCCGATCGGGCGGCCGAACTGTACGCGCTCTTTCGCGTAGGCGACCGACAGGTCGAGGCACTTCTGCGCGCCGCCCACCTGCTCCGCGGACAAAGCGATGCAGGCGAGGCCGAGCGTCTTCTCGAGGGCGGTCCAGGCCCCGGCACCCGCGTCGAGGACGGCGGAGCGCGGAACGCGCACGCCGCGAAGGGACACCTCGGCCTGGCGGCGGGTCTGGTCGACCGTCGGCAGGGCGCGACGCAGGACACCCGGCGCGTCGCCCGGAACCGCGAAGAGGCCCACGCCCTCGGCCCCCTCTGAGCCCGGCGCGCGGGCGGCGACGATCAGGAGATCGGCGCAGTAGCCGTCGAGGACGTAGGTCTTCACGCCGTCGAGAACGTACTCGCCGCCGGCCTCCCGGGCGGTGGTCTCGATCGCGGCCAGGTTCCAGCCGCACGCGGCCTCGGGACACGCCAGTGTGGCGCGGGTCTCGCCGGCGGCGATCCCCGGCAGGTGTTGGCGCTTCTGCACGTCGCTGCCGGCGACCAACAGGGCGTTTCCGGCGAGGCAGATGCTCGCGAAGAACGGGGAGCAGAGCAGGGCGCCGCCCATGACCTCGAGGAGCGCCACCAGCTCGACGTAGCCGAGCCCGAGACCGCCGTACGCTTCGGGGATGATGACCGAGGTCCATCCGAGCTCGCCGCCGATCTGCTTCCAGAGCTGCGGGTCGTAGCCGAGCTCGCTCTCCATGGCCCGCCGGACGTGTTCGGAGCTGGAGTGCTCTGCCAGGAAGCTGCGCGCGCAGGAGCGCAGCTCTTCCTGCTCGTCCGTGAAGGCGAAGTCCATCGCTAGGCGCGCTCCTCGCAGGCGGACAGGGGGCGGATCACGCCCCGAAGACCTTCTGCGCATCCGGCGTCTTCTTCAAGAGCTGGGCGACCGCCGAGCCGACCTCATCGGGATCCCAGCGCGCGCCCTTGTCGACGGTCGGGCCGTTGCGCCAGCCATCCGAGACCCCGATCCTGCCGCCCTTGACCTCGAAGACGCGTCCGGTGACGCTGCGCGATTCGGGGCTGCCCAGCCAGACCACCAGCGGCGAGATGTTCTCCGGCGCGTTCTCGTCGAAGCTCCCGTCCGTGGGTGTGGCCATGTCGGCGAAGACACCCTCGGTCATGCGCGTCCGGGCCGCCGGTGCGATGGCGTTGGCCGTGATCCCGTAGCGGGCGAGCTCGGCCGCCTGCACGAGGGTCAACGCGGCGATTCCGCCCTTGGCGGCGGAGTAGTTGCTCTGGCCGACGCTGCCCTGGAGGCCTGCTCCGGAGCTGGTGTTGATGATGCGCGCGTCGACGCTCTCGCCCGCCTTCGAGCGTCCGCGCCAGAATTCGCAGGCGTGGCGAGACAGGCAGAAATGGCCCTTCAAGTGCACCCGCACGACCGTGTCCCATTCTTCTTCTGAAGTACCCACGAACATCCGGTCTCGAACGAAGCCCGCGTTGTTCACGACGACGTCGAGACCGCCGAACTCCGCGATGGTGGCTTCCACGAGGGCCTTGGTGGCGCTCCAATCCGCCACGTCGGCGCCGTTGGCCATGGCCTCTCCGCCCATGGCGCGGATCTCCTCGACGACTTCGGCCGTCGGCCCCCCGCTGGCGCCGGCGCCGTCGGACCCGACGCCTAGGTCGTTGACGACGACCTTCGCCCCCTGGCGCGCAAACGCCAGCGCGTGGGCGCGGCCGATACCCCGCCCGGCGCCGGTCACGATGACGACGCGCCCCTCGCAGATCATGTTCATGCTCCCCTCCGTCGCCGTCGCCCCGCCATCAGCCGGCTCGACGGGCGGGGCCGCAGCGGTGGCTGCGCGCGGTCACAGCCTTTCGATGATCGTGACGTTGGCCTGCCCGCCGCCTTCGCACATGGTCTGCAGCCCGTAGCGGCCGCCGGTGCGT
>JBHHVG010000246.1:0-5208 GCA_046754165.1 Myxococcota bacterium | reverse complement strand
ACAGCGACAGCAGTCCGTCCGCGGAGGCATCGCACACGCCGCGCTCGGTGACGAGACCGGTCACGAGACGCGCCGGCGTGACGTCGAAGGCGTAGTTGGCGACGGGGCTGCCCTCCGGGAGCAGGCGGACCTCGCAGGCGCGACCGTCCGCGGCGACGCCCTGGACGTGGCTGAGCTCGGCACCGTCCCGCTCCTCGATGGGGATCGAGGTGAGCCCGTCGCGGATCTCCCAGTCGATGGTGGAGTGCGGCAGCGCGACGTAGAACGGAACACCGTTGTCCTCGGCCGCGAGGGCCTTCAGATAGGTACCGATCTTGTTGCAGACGTCGCCCCGCGCCGTCGTGCGGTCGCTGCCGACGAGGCACAGGTCGACGTCGCCGCGCTGCATCAGGTGACCGCCGGTGTTGTCGGCGATCACGGTATGCGGCACGCCGTGTTGCAGCAGCTCCCACGCCGTCAGGCGGGCCCCCTGGTTGCGCGGCCGCGTCTCGTCGACCCAGACGTGCACGGGGATGCCGCGGTCATGGGCGACGTAGACCGGGGCGAGCGCGGTGCCCCAGTCGACGGTCGCGAGCCAGCCGGCGTTGCAGTGGGTGAGGACATTCACCGGGCGACCCGCCTGGGCCGCCTCGATCAGCGCTGCGCCATGCTCGCCGATGGCGCGGCAGGTGGCGACGTCGTCGTCGCAGAGCGCGCCGGCCCGGCGGTAGGCTGCCTCGGCCCGCTCGCCCGCGGAAACCTCCGCCAACGCGCTGCGCATCTCGCCGAGGGCCCAGGCCAGGTTGACCGCGGTCGGCCGCGCGGCGAGCAGCGCGGCGCACGCCTCCCCGACGGCCGCGTCTCGGGGATCGCGGCGCACCTGGAGGCACACGCCGTAGGCGGCCGTCGCTCCGATCAGCGGCGCCCCGCGCACCCGCATGTCGGCGATGGCCGCGACGGCGTCGGCGAGGGTCGCCAACGACCGCGTGACGAAGCGGTGGGGCAGCTCGGTCTGGTCGATGATCTCGACGGTCCAGCCGTCGTCGGCCAGCCACAGGGAGCGGTGCGGGACGCCTGCGACCTTCACGCTGGCTCGCGGGCGAGGACGCCGTCCCCTACTCGCCTTCGAAGGCGCACAGGGACGTGACGCGGAGGCCGAGATCTTCCAGGCGCGAGCTGCCACCGAGGTCCGGCAGGTCGATCACGAAGGCGCAGCCCACGACCTCGGCGCCGATGTCGCGGATCAGCTCGACCGTCGCCGTGGCGGTCCCACCGGTCGCGATCAGGTCGTCGACGACCAGCACGCGTTCGCCGACTGCCAGTGCGTCGGCGTGGACCTCCACCCGATCCGACCCGTACTCGAGCTCGTACTCCCGCCCGATCACGGCTGCGGGCAGCTTGCCCGCCTTGCGGACCGGAACGAAGCCGGCTTCGAGCTGGAGCGCCACTGACACACCGAAGAGGAAGCCGCGAGCCTCGATGCCGACGATCTTCTCGATGCCGTCTGCGCGATACGGCTCGCACAAGCCGTCGACGGCGATGCGCAAGCCCTTGGCGTCCCGCAGCAGGCTCGTGATGTCTCGGAACTGGATCCCGGGCCGGGGGTAGTCCGACACCGTCCGGATCAGGGATTTGATCGACATGGGCATCGCCTCTCAAGCAGTCGCGGGCGGCCCGAAGACCCGCGCGGCCACCGCGTCGAGACGCCGCACGATCTCCGGGTCACGGGCCGACGGGGGTGTGATGATGGCCGTATCCAGGGCGCGGTCGCAACCCCGCGGACACGGGGTGGGCCGCCCGGAGAAGCCGCGCGCCACCTCGACCACCAGGGCCCGCGCGCGTTCGGCGTTGTCCTCGAGCACCGCGACGATGTCGGCCACGGCGACCGCCTCGTGGTCGTCGTGCCAGCAGTCGTAGTCCGTCACCATCGCGACGCTCGTGTAACAGATTTCGGCTTCTCGGGCGAGCCTGGCCTCGGGCATGTTGGTCATGCCAATCACGTCGCAGCCCCAGGCACGGTACAGCTCGGACTCCGCGCGGCTCGAGAACTGCGGCCCCTCCATCGCGAGGTAGGTCCCGCCGCGGACGACCTCCGTTCCCGCAGCGCGGGCCGCCTCCTGCACCCGCTCGACGACGCGCGCACAGACGGGCTTCGCCATCGACACGTGAGCCACGCAGCCGGTGCTGAAGAAGCTCGACGCGCGTGCCGAGGTCCGATCGATGAACTGGTCGACGAGAACGAAGGTTCCGGGCGACAGCGTCTCGCGGAGAGACCCGCACGCGCTCACGGAGATCAGATCGGTGACTCCGGCGCGCTTCAAGGCGTCGATGTTGGCGCGGTAGTTGATCTCCGAAGGCGGAATCCGGTGCCCGCGCCCGTGGCGCGGCAGGAACACGACGCGCGCGCCCGCGATCTCCCCGAAGAGCAGCTCGTCCGACGGCACGCCGAAGGTCGAGCCCACGCGCACCCACTGCGCACCGGACAGCTCGGCGATCTCGTAGACTCCGCTGCCGCCGAGGACGCCCAGTACCGGCTCCGCCCGAACGTCCGCCATCCCTCGTCGCGCCCTCCGGAAACGTCTATCGTGTGCCGGCCCCGGTCCCGGGGAGCTCTTCGTGAAACCGCAACATCTGGCGCTCGGCGCCGAGGGCGAGGCGCGGGCCGCCGCCCACCTGAGGCACCGAGGTTATCGTATCGTCGCCCGCAACGTCCGCGCCGGCGGCGTCGAGATCGACCTGGTCGCGCGGCGGGGGGCGTGGACCGTCTTCGTCGAGGTGAAGACGCGGCGCTCCCGTCGGGCGGGGCTGCCGGAGGAGGCCGTGGACTCCCGCAAGCGCGCGCGGCTGGTGCGGGGCGCAGCCGCCTGGCTGCGCGATCACCCGCGCAGCTTCGCGCGCGTACGCTTCGACGTGGTGGTGTGCGAAGTGGACGCCGAGTCCGGATGGCGCGTGCGCCACCTGCCCGGGGCGTTCGACGCCGGCGACTAGCCCTTCGACCCGTCGCCCGCCTCATCCGAGGCGACCTCGGCCTCCGGCGCTTCGGCGACGAATTCGGCCGGGGACTCCGTCGTCTCGCTGGCTTGGGACACCGCGTCCGCGGTGCCCGCGTCGCCCTCGGCCTCCGCGGGGGAAACCAGGCCCGACAGGTCGCGCAGCTTCGAGCGCAGGCGGGCCTTCTTGCCCGTGAGACCGCGCAGGTAGTAGAGGCGTGAGCGGCGGACGTGGCCCCGGGCCTTGATCTCGACCTTCGTCACCGCGGGCGACTCGACCGGGAAGATCCGCTCGACACCCACACCATAGGAGAGCTTGCGGACGGTGAAGGTCTCGGAGCGGCCCCCTCCTCGGCGCCGGATCACGACGCCCTCGAAGACCTGGATCCGCTGCTTGTCGCCTTCGGTGATGCTCACGTGCACGCGCACCGTGTCGCCGGGGCGAAACGGCGGCAGGTCGCGGCGCAGGTTTCCCTCGTGGACGGCGTCGATCTGGATCATGACTCTTCCTCTTCCTCATGCGGTGTCGGCGGGATGAGATCGGGACGGCGACGCCCGGTGAGCTCCCTGGCCTGCGCGGCCCGCCAGCGCGCGACTGCGGCGTGGTCGCCGGAGAGTAGTACGTCCGGCACGGCGCGCCCCCGGAAAATCGCCGGTCGCGTGAATTGGGGCCCTTCCAGGCCGGCCCCCTGAAAGGACTCCCGCTGCGCGGACTCCGGGTTCCCGAGCACACCGGGGATCAAGCGGGAAACCCCCTCGATCAGGGCCATGGCCGGCACCTCACCGCCGGAGAGCACGTAATCGCCGATCGAAATCTCCTCGTCGATGGCTTCGTCGATGGCCCGCTGGTCGATGCCCTCGTAGCGCCCGCAGACCAACACCAGCTGCTCCTCCCGGGCCAGCTCCGCCAACCGCCCCTGCTCCAACCGGTGGCCCTGGGGCGTGAGCAGCGCGACCTTCGCGCGGCGTCCAGGCCCCTTCTCGCCGGCCACCGCTTCGATGGCCGCCACCAGGGGCGGGGCCTTCATCACCATGCCGGGACCGCCGCCGTACGGCGAGTCGTCCACCGTCCTGTGTCGATCCGTCGTGAACTCCCGGAGATCGTGCACCGCGACCCGCAGCACCTCTTTGCGAATCGCGATGGACACCATCGACTCGCCGAGGAAGGCATCGAACAGTCCCGGAAAGACCGTGATCACGTCGATCCGGAGCATCCGCGCCCCCTCGTCTCTAGAGTGTGTCAAGGAGTCCGGGGATCACCTCGATCACGATTCGTCTCCCGGCCACGTCGACCTCCTTCAGGAAGTCCCCGCCGATCGGAACCAGGTGTTCGTCCCCGCCCTCGCTCTCCACCAGCAGGATGTCGGAAGCGCCGGTAGACCACACCTCCCGCACCGTTCCGATCGCCCGCCCGTCTTCGCCTTCCACTCGGCACCCGACGAGCTCGTACTCGTAGTACTCGCCGTCGGGGAGCCGTTCGATCTGATCGGCGGGCACCATCACCAGCCGGCCCTTGAGGGCCAGGGCCCCGTCGCGGTCGCCGATGCCGGAGAAGTTGAGCCGCGCCTCGCCCGGACGCCCCGGCTCGACCCGGGCGACCGTCAGCGACACGGCCTGCTCATCGTGTTCACTCGCGCCCAGCCAGAGCTCGCTGGCGCGCATCAAATGATCGGGGGCATCGCCGAAGTACCGAACCCGCACGCCGCCGCGCAGACCGTGGGCCGCGACGACACGCCCGAGTACGACCCGCTGGGACCCGGTCACCGCGGCGCCCCGGCCCGCGGCGTCAGTCCACGATGTCCAGGCGGCAATCCGCTCCGTGCCGGGAGGATGCCAACACGGCGCGCATGGCCTTGGCGACGCGTCCCTGCCGCCCGATCACCCGGCCGCGATCTTCCTCCGACGTCTCGAGCTCAAGGAGCCGCCCGTCGTCGTGGGTCGTCACGCGAACCGCCTCGGGCTCGCTGACGATCGCTTTCACGATGAACTCGATCAGCTCCACCGATGCGTTGGACTCGGCCATCTCAGCCGGCTCCCGCCGCTCGCCTGCGGGCGCGCTTGACGAGGGACGCGACGGTGGGGCTCAGCTGGGCGCCCTTGGCCACCCAGGCGTCGAGGCGTTCGGACTTCAGCTCGATCCGCTCCGGGTTCTGCTTGGGGTCGTAGGTCCCGAGAAATTCCAGGGGCCGCCCCTCGCGCTGCCGATGGTGGTCGATGGCGACGATGCGGTAGTACGGCC
>JBHHVG010000245.1:0-5210 GCA_046754165.1 Myxococcota bacterium | reverse complement strand
GCGCAGCAGCGGACGCGGGAGGGCGCGGCTCCCGCTGTCGGGAGCCACGTCAGATCCGCTCGAAGGACGACACCGTGAAGGTCACGTCCAGCAGTTCGGGTTTGTCGGGGCGCGTCCGGATCTTCAAGCTCTTGATCGCCAGCAGCTGGTCTGCCGATTCGATCTGGTGGAGGTAGGCCACGGTCTGCGGGAGCGTGACGCCCTTGAGCCCGACTTCGACCTTCGTCTCGCGATAGCGGTCGCTCGTCGGCGCGGCCTGGGGCTCCATGGACTCCACCGCCACCTGCGAGCGCACCGCCAGGCTTTCGAGCGTCGTGCGGAGACTGCCACGGGCTCCCGGCTGGATCCGGTTCTCGACGCCTACGAGTCGCTTCCGGACGTCGTCGTAGTCGGCCCGCAGGCGCTTCATCACCTCGTAGTTGGTTTCGGCGGCCTGTAGCCGGCTGGAAGCCCGGTCGCTGACTCCGAGGATGGGGACCACGACCGCGACGTACACGACGGCGATTCCGACGAGGATCCCCGCCGCCGAGACCAACGCGCGCTCACGGGCCGAAAGATTCGAGAAGGCCGCCGTGACGCGGCTCCAGAAGTCATTCACGCGGTGTCCTCCGCGCTCGCCAGGCTGATGGTGACGTTGAAGCGTTTGCCGCCGCGCTTCTTGTCGTTCTCGATGGAGCCGATCCGCGCGCGGGCGAAGGGCGCGAACTTCGCCAGCTCCGCTCCCAGGCGGTCCGCGCTCTCGAAGGTCTTGGAGTAGACCTTCATGCGCACCGTCTGGCGGTCGATGTTGAGCTCCTCGAAGACGATGTCGAGGTCGCTCGGGATGCGCCGTGAGATCTCGCTCAAGACGTCGAGCGCCGAGAGGTTCCCGGGATACACCCCGAGGAAGACAGCCCGGTCGTTGGCGGCGCGCACCTCCTGGCGCAGCGTGGCGATCGCGTTCCCCGGGACCGCCCGGCCCGGGAACACCTCGCTGAAGAGCTGGTTCACGGTGGCCTCGATGGCGTCGGCGCGGCGGATCTCGAGCAGCGTGGAGGTCGCGAAGCCCACGACGGCGAGCGCCGCCGAGATGCCGGCGAGGGTGGCGGTCCAGCCGAAGTCGCGCCGGTAACGGCTCAGGTCGATCCGCACCGCGAACTCGTCCTGGAGGAAGTTGGTGCGCGTGCGGGCCCGCGCGGTCCCGCGCAGGGCGAGGGCCATGGCGGGGGCGTAGCTGAGGGGCGAGCCGCCGGCGGTGAGGTTCCCGTCGTGCCCCTCGATCGGATCGCCGAGTCGCGCCGCAGGGATGCGGGTGCGCTCCGTCAAGATCTCCTCGATGCGATCGAGCTGGGCGGTCCCCCCGAAGAGCGTGAGCTCCTGGATCGGCCCGGCGTCGAGTTCTGCCAGCGTCTGCTCGAGGGAGCCGGCGGTCCGGGCGATCTCGCGGCACAGCCGGTCGATCACCTGGCCCGTCATCGGCGTGAGGGTCCCCGCCGCGCTGCCGAGCACGCCCTCCTCGCACTTGGCGCGTTCGGCGCTCTCGAGGTCGAGGCTCCGATCCCCGGCGATCGCTTCGGTCAACGCCTTGCCGCCGATGGGAATGGTCCGCGCGGCGACGGCCCGGCCGTCGGTCAGGACGCAGCAGGTCGATTTGACGTGGCCGAGGTCGATCAGCATCTGTGTGCCCGGGAGGTCGAACAGCGCGGCGAGGTTCGCGAGCACGAGCCCCTCCGCCTCGAGCGTGCGGGGCGCGCACCCGGCTTCGGTCAACGTCTCGATCACGGACGACACCTCGGCCCGGCGAGCGATGCTGGCGACGACATCCGACGACGCGCGATCTCCGCGGATGAGCTCCCAGTCGATGAGGCAGTCCTCGAGATCGAAGGGCAGCTGCTCCTCTACCTCGAAAGGGACCGCGGCGGTGATCTTCTTGCGATCGCCGAAGGGCAGGGACAGCTGGCGCGAGGAGACCCGATCGCCGCGGACCGCGGTGACCACGTGGTCGGTCGTCAGGTGGTGCAGGGCGACGAAGCGCCGCAGCAACTCGCTCAGGGGGGTCTGGTCGTCGCGGCGTGGCAGCGTCCGGAGGGCGACGGTCTCGAACCCCCGGAGGGTCTGATGCACCTCGACGGCCTTCAGGTTGTGCGTCCCGACATCGAGGCCCAGCACATTCTTCAACAGCGCCATGGTCGCGTTTCCCTCACCACACCTTCCAGGATAGCAGCAGCGGTTTCTCCAGAACCCGGCGGTCCACGACGGCTTCCACCGTTCTCTTTACCTCGCCCACCCGGGCTTCCGACCTGATGGTGAAGGTGTCGGAGGCGTAGGCCAGCGGTGGGTGGACGGATCCCGCGTTCGGAAGGAAGTCCCCGATCGGCACGCAAACCTCGCGTGCCTGCGACTCGCAGAAGACCTGCCCGGCGGACCGCGCGTCGATCATCCGGAACACGTCGTCGTCCTTGATGAAGCGGTAGTCGACGCCGTCATTGTAGAAGATCATCTTGAGGATGTGCGGGGGCGCCGTGTTGGGGTTCACACCGAGCCCCCCCGCGAAGGGATAGACGCTCACGTAGGGCCGGATCCGGTCGAGCAGCTCGGCGTCGAAGCCCTCGATCAGGCCGATCTCGTCGACGCTCAGCAGCGGGCGATTCTCGGCGCGGTACGGCGGAGACTGGCTCTGGTACCAGTCGTCTTCCAGCCCACCGCTGATGCGGGTCTCGTCCGCGTCGACGTAGTCGATCAGGTTCTCGGTGAGCTCCCGGGCGTCGTAGAGCGCACGCACCTGGAGCGGAAGCTCGTCGATCATCCGCTCGAAGAACGCGAGCAGGAAGAGCTCGGTCTCCGGTGGCAGCGGGACGTCGCTTCCCGCCGGGAAGAGGGAGTTGAGGTTGAGCTTCGTGCCCTCATCCTCGATCGCGATGTGCAACGTCCCGCCCCGGTAGTCGGAGAGGAGCACGGTGGAGGCCATGGCCCAGCGGTCGAGGCCGCTGTCGAGGCGCGCGGCGCCATCGTTCAGCGCCTCCCGGGCCCGGTCTCCGATCAGCAGCGTCTTGCCGATCTCCACACCGCCGCGGGCCAGGGCCTCGGCCCGGGCCACGAAGTCGCGGTTGCGCGAGAGGATCGAATCGACGGTCGCCCGCTTCAGGAAGGTGGCGGTCGACGCGCTGAGCAGCAGCGCGAAGAAGAGCACGATCAGGAGCACGACGCCCTGTTGGCGGGATGCGCGCCTCAATTGCAGCCCGGACCCGAGATCACGAAGGCGTCGAACATCCGACCGGAGAACTGCGACCGCACGTCCTCCCACGGTCGGCTCGCGTAACCAAGGTACCTCCGCAAGAGGTTGGAACCCGGGCTGGTCGCCGCCTGCCAGCCGGCGAAGTCGATGCACTGGGAGGCGGTGACAACGGGCTCAGCCGGGTTGTCGCTGGGCTCGTCGTCTGGTGCTCCTCCCGCTTCGTCGTCCGCTTCGTCGTCTGCTCGCGCGGCTTCGGCGGCGTCCGGGTCGATCAGGGCCGCCAGGTCGAGGGGGCGCACCGGCAGCCGGACGCGCCGGCGGTAGACCGGGAGGTCCTCGAGCGCCGTCTCGAGGTCGTCGGGATCCGCCGGGGACACGGAGATCTCGACCACCTCGGGCAGGGAGGCCGACTCGACGAGGGTCGTCGAGTCCCAGCTCTGCCTCGCGGCGCCGTCCTCGCCGTAGAAGGTGACGCCGAAGGCCGCGAGATTCTCGGCGAGCAGCACCGAGCCTTCGTCGTCGGGATTCGGGAAGGAGGTGTCGAGGCCGTCCCCGAGGTGCGGCGTCGACCAGCGATAGAGGGAGAGGGTGTCGTCCTCCTCGCTCCGGACGACGCTGTACGCCACCAGCGCGAGGTCCTGCTCCCGCGCATCCGACAGCCGGGGGTGATGGTTGCGGGTCACGAACTTGATGTGGTCGGCGCCCACGTCGCCGTAGCGGGATTCGCCGAGGAAGAGCCAGGGATGGAACAGGGGGTCGACCTCGGGCGGTTTCACCAGCAGCAGCGCGCCCTCGAAGTCCCGGGCGATGCGGTCGAGGATCGCCGCTCCGCGCCGGATCTCCCGGGTGTTCAGCGACGCGCGGTTGCTCGCGCGCGAGAGCTCGATGTAGTAGTTCGTCGTGAAGCCGATGACCAACGCGGTCACGAAGACCACGCCGAGCACTTCGAAGAGCGTGAAGCCCGCGGGCCGCAGCCGCGGGCGCGTCACCGGATCCTCCGCGTATCCCGGCTCTCCGTGGCCCGATTGCTGCCGACGGTGCGGCCAGCACTGGGTGGCGTACCGTCCGCGGCCTCGGTCTCGCCCGTCGCCACCAGCGCGTAGTCGACGGCAAAGGTGTGGCGGATCACGTGGCGCAGCAGGGCACCTTCCTCCCACTCCACCGTGATGCGAAGGGCATGGACCCACATCGGCGGGGCGGTGGGTCCGTCCGACGGATCGTCCCGGGGTTCCTCTTCGCCGATCGGGAAGACGTTCTCGAGGTTCATGGCGCTCCCCTCGATCAAGACCGTGTAGATCCCCTCTTCGTGCTCCTCGTCGCCGATCTCTGGCATGATGCCGAGCGCCGCCTGCTCCTCGATCCCCGCCAGGATCTCGTCGGCGAGCAGCGAGGCCTCGAAGCGCCGCTTGCTGGTGCCCTCGGAGCGCAGGCCCTCGGAGGACACACGCGAGAGCGTGGTGAAGACGATGGCCACCACGGCGACGGCGGCCATCACCTCGAGCAGGGTAAACGCCGCCTCAGAGCGTCTCATGGTAGATCCGCACCCGATCGGCGAGCGGCAGCACCTCCAGGGTCAAGGCGAGGCCCGATTCGTGCTCGATCACGATCGTGGTGAAATCCGCCGTTCCGTCGCGCTCGAATCGGATCCACGTCTCGCCGGCCTCGACCCAGCCACCGGTGGTCTCGACGCTCGAGAACCTCATGGAACCGGCGAGCTCGGTATAGCGCCCGGCGATGTCCGGCACGGGGCGGTAGTCGCGCTGGGCGTCCCGCGGCGCGACGAGGTCGTCCGGTCCGAGGAAGTCGGCCGCGATCGGTCCCAGGCCGGCGAGCTCGCCGGCCTCCTCTTCCGCGTCCCCGGATTCCTGCGCGTCGTTCACCAGCCACTCCAGCCGGTAGGCGGCGGCGTCGACGTCGATGAAGAGGCGGTGGGGCATTCCGGTGACGATCGCCCTCTGCCGGGCCAGCTCGATCTGGGCCACCAGGCGGTTCGCCT
>JBHHVG010000244.1:0-5211 GCA_046754165.1 Myxococcota bacterium | reverse complement strand
TTCCACCGCTACGACGTCACCAGCGAACGGCTCCGCGTCACCCAGGGCATCCTCTCCAAGCGGATGAGGGAGATGGAGTTCTACCGCGTGCGGGAGACCAGCCTCCACCAGCCGTTCTTCCTGCGCATCTTCCGACTGGCCAACGTGGTGATCACGGTGGCGGGATCCGACAAGCCGGAGTTCGTGATCCACGCGGTTCCCCGGGCCATGGAGCTGCGCGAGAACCTGCGGCATTGCATCGAGACGGTGCGCGAAGAGAAGCTGTTCGCCGCCGCTTCGATGAGAATCGCTGGCGGTCGCCCGGGCCCCGGCGTCACGGAGCTTTCGGACGCGGGTGTTCGACGCGCCGTTCGCGCAGCTGCGCGACGACCGCGGCGACCTTCGCGTCGTCACGGCGGTCGTCTGGAAGCGGGAAGGTGATGCAGTCCGCCAAACCGTCGTACCAGGCTTTCAGCGTCGCGGCGATCACGTCGTAGGGTCCCTGAGGCACGAGGGCTTCGAGCATTTCGTCACCGACGGCTCCGGCCATCTCCGGCCAACGCCCTTGGCGCGAGAGCTCATGGAGCCTTTCGCCGACATCGCGCCAGCCGTGGACGTCGAGCGATCGCCAGTAGGTCGGTGTCGAGTAGAGGAAGGCGAGGAGCTCGCGGATCCTTCCTCGCTGGAGCGCGACTTCGCTCGCGGTCGGTCCGGTGGCGACGAAGCCGGCCGCCATGACCGACGCCGTGTCCGTGGCGCGCCCGGCGCGCGCCGCCCCCGCCGCGAGCTCCGGAAGCGTCGCCTCGCGCAGATGGCGCGGGGAGCCATTGGTCGGGTGGGTCATGATCCCATCCGCGACCTCGCCGACCAGCTCCGTCATCTTCGGTCCCACCGCGCCCAGGAAGATCGGAATCGCGGGATGTGCGATCGGGCCCGGGTTGAAGAACGGCTGCATGCGGGTGAAGCGGTAGTGCGCCCCCTCGAATGCCAGCTCCCCGCCGTCTTGCCAGCAGCTCCAGATCGCCCGCAGGGACTGGACGTACTCGCGCATGCGCGGAACCGGTGCGGTCCAGGGCGTGCTGTAGCGGTCGATGATGTTGCCGCGCACCTGGCTGCCGAGGCCGAGCTCGAAACGGCCGCCCGATGTGGCCTGGAGATCCCAGGCGGCGTGGGCCACGTTCATCGGGCTGCGCGGGAAGCACACCAACACACTGGTGGCGACCTTCAGGCGCGCCGTCGCGGAGAGTGCCGCCTGGGCTGCGAGCAGGCCGTCATGCACCGCGTCGGGCACGTTGAGTCCGTCGTAGCCGATGGCTTCGACGCGGCGGGCGTGGTCGGAAACGCCGGCGAGGGAGAGCCGCTGGTCCATTCCCGCGTAGATCTGCAAGCCCGCCTCCGGTCGCTCCGACTCCGACAGCGGGTGGCAAGGTACGGGGAGGCGAGACGCGGGTCGACCGGTCAGCCGCCGTAGAATTTCAGGTAGGTATTGACCTCGTTGCGACAGCGGCGGGCGAGCGCAAGGAGGTCTTCGACGAACTGGAGGGCGGACTCGTCCGACAGGTTTTCGCGGGCGATCTCGAGCTCTCGGATCAGGTACGGAATCTGGAGGCGGTTGAAGACCGTGTTGCCGAAGGCGTCGATGAAGCGGAGCGTGGGAGACCGCTTGGGCACGCACTCGAGGGTGATCTTCTCCAGAGAATCCTCGTAGTCGAGGAGCGTCGCGATCTCCTCTCCGACTTCGTTCTCGAGGCGGATGTCGATACCCATGTCCGGCGTATCGACGGGATTCCGACAAACCTGACGGTCAAAGCGACCCCCCCTTCCGTTGCCGCCCGGTCGAAGGCTTCCCGTGCCATTGGAAACACGGTTTCCGGGGAGGAATCCGGGCCTCGGATGCGCATGCGGGCGAGGGGCCCGGGGGTCGAGATCACTCACCGACGCAAGCGATCTCGAACTCGAAGAAACGCAGCTGGAACGTGCCGAGTTCGATCTCTCCACTGCGCACCGCGCGGATGCCCGCACCCTCCACGGTGACCGTGAACGCGACCGGCCGAGCCGGCAGCTGGCAGCGCTCGGCGAAGTCGACGCCGACGCGGTAGCGGCCGGGCGGAGCCGCGGGAAAGCGAATGGTTTCGACGCGGGCTCCCGCAGGTGAATCGCAGCGCAGGTCGTGCTCGAGCTCACCGCCTATGGCGGACGGAGTGTTGGCGAAGTAGACCGTCTCCTGACGTGGCCCGGTGACGTAGAGGTCGAGATCGGCGGCGTCGTCGAAGGCCAGCCGCACCCGCAGGTCGCAGCCGGCCAGCGCTTGTTCCGGGGGTTCCGAGAGGGTCGGGGCGGGGACGGCGGCGCACCCCGGCGCCAGACCGAGCAACCCGGTCGCCAGCAAGAAGCACGCGCTCCGGTTACGATGGCTTCGTCTCGCCCGATCGGGAGGGCCCATGCACCGCCGCATCTGCTGCTCCTTCGCCTCTTTGCTCTTCCTGGCCGCCGGCGGCCACGCGGTCCAAGCGATCGCCGCCGATACCGCGTGGGTCGCCCGCGGAACGGTTCACGGTCGGGACGGTGCTCCGGTGGTCGGTGCCATGGTCTCCTTCGTCCACGGCGCGCCGGCCCACGGAGTCACCGTCTTCAGCGACGGCTCGGGGCATTATCGCACGCCGGAGATCGCCGTCTCGGGGCCGGTCGCAGTGCGGGTGCGCCGCATCGGCTGGAAGGACATGCGCCTGCCGCCACAGCTGCTGCGCTCGGACGCGGCCCTCGACCTGGCGCTGGAGCGCGAGACGGATCCGGCGGCCGTGGCGGCCCAGCTCCCGGCCAACCGCTGGTACGGCCTGGTGCTCGGGCGCCTGGAGGACGCCGACCAGCGCGAGGAGCTCAAGCGGCAGTGCACCTACTGCCACCAGCAGGGAAGCCGCGCGACCCGTCTCGTGCGCAGCGACGAAGAGTGGCGAAAGGTCCTGCTGCTGATGGGTCGCATGGGCGGCATCGTGTCCAACGACCTGCGGGCACGGATTCCCGGACTCTTCAACGACGCCTACGACCCGGCCGTCGCCATTCCGGCGCTCACGGCGCGCATGAACGAACCGGATTTCGCGCCGCCGCCGACTTCCGAGGTGCGCGAGGCGGTGATCGAGGAGTGGGACCTGGGCGGGCGCGCCTCCATGCAGCACGACGTCATGGTCCATCGGGACGGCACGCTGTACTCGGTCGACATGAACGAAGACAAGCTCTACCGCCTCGATCCGAGGGTGCCGGGCGGGGCGCGTACTTCCTGGGACATCCCCCGCGGCGACCTGCCCCTCGGCGGCGTCTTCGCGAGCTTCGACAGCCCCCTCACCCCCACCAGCAACGCCCACGTCGGGCCGCACTCGCTGCAGCTCGCTCCGGACGGGTCGATCTGGATCACGCTGGCGCTCGGCAACCAGCTCGCACGCTTCGATCCGGAGACGGAGACGTGGCAGATCCACCGGCTCCGACACGGTTTCTACCCACACACGCTGCGCGTCGATCCGCGCGGTCGCATCTGGTACACGATCGCAGCGTCGAACCATCTGGGCATGTTCGATCCGCTCACCGGAGAGCACCGCGAGATGCGCTTGCCGGCCAGGAGCTTCGGTCAGGCGGTGGTGCTGCGCATGCTGCCCGCCCTGTTGTGGCTCGGCCGCCACATCGACCTGCGCGGCGCGGCCGGCGAGTCGGACGGTGTCACGATGCCCGTGCCCTACGGCGTGGACATCTCCCCGGACGGGTCGGTGTGGTTCAGCCAGCTGAACGAACACAAGATTGGACGCGTCGATCCGGATACCTTCGCGCTCGAGATGGTGCCGACGCCGTTTCCCGCCCCGCGCCGACTTCGCTTCGACTCCCAGGGGGCGCTGTGGATCCCGAGCTTCTCGGGAGCACTGATCTCGCGTTTCGACCCGAAGACACGCGACTTCCGCAGCTGGGACCTGCCCATCGATCCCGCCGGCAGCGAGGTCCCCTATGCGCTCCACATCGACCGTCGCAACGACGAGGTCTGGATCTGCGGCACCAACAGCGACACGCTGATTCGCTTCCAGCCCGCACGCGAGCGCTTCAGCATCTATCCGCTGCCGACGCGTGTCACCTTCACACGCGAGATCGACTTCGACGCCGAGGGCCGGGTGTGGACGTCGAACTCCAACGCGCCCGCCTGGCAGATCGAAGGGGGAATGCCGCGGGTGATTCGCCTCGACCCCCGCAGCCGTCCCGGGGCCTCGCCGAACCTGGCGCGGGCCGACGCCCCGAAGCGATAGGCCGCCGCTGCGCCGCCACGGTGGAGCGGCACAGAAGAAAGGCGCCGCGGCGAGAGTGCCGCGGCGCCTTTTCGATCTGTCTGCCGAGAGACGCCCGAAGGCGGCGCTCGCTGCTCCGGGAGATTCTAGAACTGTTCCTGCGAATCGTTGCCGCTGTCGTCGCCGCACGCCGGCAGGATTGCAACGGCGGTGCCGATGCCGAGAAACAGGGTCAGCAGGAAGGCGGTGAGTGATCTCGTCTTCGTCTGTCGCATCAGGTGGTCTCCATTTTCTTGGAACGGGTCTTGGCTCGGCGCATCGATCTCCGCTTCAAGGTCGCGTTGCCGACTTGGCGGGAACAATCTCGCAGAATGCTCGAAATCAAGCAACCGGCACGTACCCTGCTCGACCGCGACGATCCGTCCCCGAACCGTGCCATGCATGCGCGCACCCGGGGAGATGCGCCCGGTGCGCGGCTGTGATCGGATACGACGAGGGCCGGTCTGTTGCGACTATTGGGCGAAGCTGTCGCTGTCGCTGCCGCTGTCGTCGCCGCAACCCGGCAGCACGACGGCCGCGGCCGTCACGGCGAGCAGCACGGTGAACAGGTACATCCAGATGGATCCTCTTCGCTGCATTCTTTCACCCCTCCTGTCGAAAGCACGCGTGCTCGTGCGGCGCGCCCGACGTTGCGTCAGGGGGTGAAATGCCATAATCCGCGGATATTTGCAATTGTTCTTGCGAGATGGCCACGATCCGCGTGAAGTTTCTCGCGCGAACCCAACCGGCTCTGGGGAAAACCCTACGATCTGCCGGCGCTCAACGGGGCGTCCCGATCCCGCGCCATCCGATCGGGCGCGCCGATCCGGTCCGCATCGGGGTAGAGGAGGCGTGCAGCGTGGCCGATTGCGGCCCAGGCGTGCTGGGTGTAGTCGATGCGAAGCCTCGGCGACGTCATCGACTCCGAGAAACC
>JBHHVG010000243.1:0-5232 GCA_046754165.1 Myxococcota bacterium | reverse complement strand
CCGCCTCCGCGGTGGGGGGGGGGCGGGGGCCTGGCGTGCTCCGGGCCGGCGGGGGCGCGGCCGGGGCGCAGCGACGCCCGGGCCGACGCCCTCCACACCTCTTGAAAGGCCGCGACGTCGAGGTCGAGGGTCGGCAACACCTCGCCGATGGCTCCCATCCGCTCGGCAAGATCGCGACCGATCGGCCAGGGCATGCCCCACGTGTTCAGCGTCAGGACGCGCAACGACATCGCGGACCCGGCCCATGCACTCGCCGCGAGGAAATCCGATCTTCCATGGCACCTGCCTCCCGCGAACAGGAGCGAGCCTGCTCCGTTCACTCGCCGTGCGCCACGACTCCGATCCAGGCCGGAACGAACCTGCGGCCGGCCAGAAGGAAGAGGCCGGCATGACGGCGATCACCATAGCGCGAACGGCGGCGACCAGGCGCCGGGCTGGCGCGTCTACTCGACAGCCGCGTCGTCGACCGGGCGCTTCGGGGTTCCGGGCAGGACGCCGCGGTTCTTCACGATGCGGACCGGCTCGTCCAGGCGCCGCGAGTTGAACATGACGAAATCGGGGAGCCCGTCCGCGTCCAGATCCCCCGCCCGGATCTGCCCTTCGGTCGAGATCTCCTGGGTGGCGCTCCGCGCGAGGCCATTCTTCTCGCTGCCCAGGTACACGTCGAGCCGGGTCCCGTCCGACGCGTCGAGATAGTCGCTGAAGCCGTCCCCGTTGACGTCGAAAACGATGGTGGGAATGAAGCCGGCGGGACGGGATGTCTCGAAATCGAGGGGCACGTCGAGCTTCGTCTCGAATAGGGGCTCTGGGTTCTCGATCGTTGCGCCCTCTGCCTCGCGAGGCGCGAGGCGGTAGGCGCGGACGCTCACGTCGAGCTCACGCTGGAGGAAGATCTCCACCAGCTCGAGGATGCCGATCGAGATCCCCATTCGCACGATCTCGACGTTTCCGTCGCTGTCGAGATCGATGAGCTGATCCGCCGAGAGCGCCTTCTCGGTCTCGAAGGCGACGTCCGGATCCGCCAGGTCCCAACCCTGGCCCCGGTTGAAGTACACCGTGGTATTCGAGTGCGCGTTCATGACGCCGCCGACCGTCAGTGAGAGCAGCAGATCGAGCAGCCCGTCCCCGTCCAGATCGCGGGCGACGCTTCGAACCGACCCGGTGCCCCGGATGTGGTCTTCGAGGGTCACGCGCCCGAGCGGGATCGCCTCGTCGGGATCTCGGGCGTAGCCGCCGTCTTCGTTCTGGAAGAAGAGCCGCAGCTCGTGGCGGCTCGACGCCACGATGTCGGGACGCGCGTCGCCGTTCACGTCGCCTACGGAGATTCGCGGTGCGTCGAAGAAGAGCTGGATGTCGCTCTCGATCATCGGACCCGGCGGCTGGAGGAAGTAGTTGGCGCGCGACCCGCTCCGGATCCGTGCACGCAGGTCGCCCACGGGCGACAGGAAGAACGTCTCCCCCATGCCCGGAACGATGAGCCAGGGCCGGTCTCCGAAATCGAAGCTCGCGATGCGGTGGCGGTCGAAGCCCCGCTCGTCGGAGGCAACCCCGATCGTCACGTCTTCCGGGATTTTGGCCTGACGGAAGCGCGTGCCGAGCGCGCCGTCGGCGCCGCGCTCGAACGACATGCTGCCGACCCCCCGCGGCTGGAGGAAGAGCACTTCGGCACCCGGGATGCCATCCACCTCGGCGAGGTCGTAGGCCGCGCACGGCTCGGGAATCCGGACCTCCAGGTCGTACGCGTCCGGGATCGTCCCATCGCCGCGCTGCAGATGGACCCGGAGGACGCGCTGCTCAGTCGGCGGCATGCCGAAGATCACGGCGTGGAGCAGATCCTGGCGGCCGTCCCCGTCGAGGTCGACGAGCTCCGCGGTGACGGTGCGACCGCTGCTGGCGAGGATCTGGACGGTGAAGGGATCCTCCGCGCCGAGAGCCGTCGAGGCGGCGAGCGACAACAGGACGGCCAGCGAGCGCAGCGAGCCTTTCACGCGCCGGATGCTATGGCGGCCCGCGGCGGCGTGCTAGCGGCGGGACCCAGGGACGCTCTTCACAGCCGTTGCGTCCGCGGATCCCATCGCCTCCGGGCGCGCGGCCCGCGGCGACCCGTCGGTCTCGTATAATCGACTCCGGCTCGAATCTCCGCGCGCTCGACGCGGCCGTTGCCGATATTGAGGGGGGGGACGACGCGATGGCACCCGGGCACCCCGCAGCAGTGCCGATCCGGTGGGCCCTGATGGCGACTCTCTCGGTGCTGGGGGCGGGAGCCGGTTCGGCCGTCACCGGCTGCGGTCGCGAGCCGGTGGAGCCGTCCTCCCTTCCGAACATCGTGCTGATCGTCGCAGACGACCTGGGCTGGAGCGAGGTCGGAAGCTACGGCAACGCGGCCGTCCGAACGCCCGCCATCGACCGCCTCGCCGCCGAGGGCGTTCTGTTCGAGCGGGCCTACAGTGTCACGCCGAGCTGCAGCGCCAGCCGTGCAGCGCTTCTGACCGGCCGCTACCCCCATACCAACGGCGTCATCTCCCTGCTCCAGTGGCACACGCGCGCCCACCGGAAGAGACACGCCATGCGGGCTCTGCGGACGCACCGCCACAGCCTGAACCGCGGCGAGATCATCTTGCCGCAAGACTTGAAGAAGCTCGGCTATCACACGGCCATCATTGGGAAATGGCACGTCTCGATCGAGAAGGCAGAGAGCTGGGGGTTCGACCAGCGGCTGCAGATGGCCGACCGGCGCAGCGAGGCGCTCGAGGCCCCGTTCTTCCTCTACTACAACCCCACCCACACCCATCAGCCGTTCCGATCGGACCCGGAGCATCCGTACGATCCGTCCGAGGTCGTGCTGCCGCCGTACTTCAACGAGAACCGCGAGCTGCGCTACGACCTGGCCGAGTACTACAGCGCGATCTCCAGCATGGATCGCGAGATCGGCCGGATCCTGGAGTGGCTCGACCGGGAGAATCTCGCCGACGACACGCTCGTCGTGTTCACGAGCGACAACGGCCCGCCATATGCCCGGGCCAAGGCCACTCTCTACGAGTGGGGGGTTCGCGAGCCGCTGATCTTCCGCCACCCAGGGGCGTTCGAGGGTGGCCGACGCACCGCCGCGCTGGCCTCGACCCTCGACATCTATCCGACTCTGCTCGACCTGATCGGGCGCCCGATTCCGGACCGGCGCCAGGGGGCGAGCCTGCGGCCGTACCTCGACGATCCCTCGGCCGCGGGTCGCGAGGCCCTGTTTCTCGAGTCGAACTACCACGTGTTCTACACGCCGGGGCGCGCCGTGCGGAGCGGCCGGTGGAAGTACATCCGCAACTTCAACGTCGATGCTCCCTTCTACACACAGCTCGAAGCGGTCGGCCTGATGCTGCTCAAGCATCCCCTGCCGGTGCCTCCGCGGACGCGGGAAGAGCTCTACGATCTCGAGACGGACCCGCTCGAGGGCGACAACCTCGCGGCGGATCCAGCGCACGCTGCGGTACTGGCCTCCATGCGATCGCGGCTCGACGCCTGGATGCAGCAGACGGATGACGACCCGCGACGCGAGTTCGCGATCGAGCCGCGCAGAGCCGAGAGCTGGGAGGGTGGCTGGTTCGGGCCCCACGTGAGCCCGGCGCCCAACCGCCGCGAGACCTGGGCGGACTACAGGCAGCGGATTCGAGAAGCGCGGCGAAAGCCCGCACCGCCGCGAGCGGCGGCAGACTGACTCGCTCGGTTACTCGCCGACGATCTTGATCAGGATGCGCTTGGCCCGGCGACCGTCGAACTCGCCGTAGAAGATCTGCTCCCACGGTCCGAAGTCGAGGGCTCCGTCGGTGACGGCGACGACGACCTCACGTCCCATCACCTGCCGCTTGTGGTGGGCGTCTCCGTTGTCCTCTCCGGTGCGATTGTGCTGGTAGACCGCCGGGCTGGCGTCGAACGGGGCCAGCCGCTCGAGCCAGCGCTTGTAGTCCGCATGCAGGCCGGGCTCGTCGTCGTTGATGAAGACGCTGGCGGTGATGTGCATGGCGTTCACGAGACACAGCCCCTCCCGAATGCCGCTCTCGCGAAGGGCGTCGTCCACCTCGCTGGTGATGTTCACGAAATCCATGCGCTCGGGGACCGTGAGGCTGAGCGTCGTTCGAAAGCTCTTCATGGGCTCCTCCGGAAGAAGGTGCAGGGTATCAGCGACGCGCGGCCCGGAAAACGAGCGTGCCCGGGCCGACCGGGCCCGGCGCTGGGCGAACGCCAGGCTTTCAGGCGGCGGAACCGCCCGGAACATCCGCACGGCCGGCAGCGCGGCCGCTACGCAATCGGGTTGCGGAAACCCAGAAGCCGGTTGCTGATCCCGATCATCAGCGGATTCAGGAACACGAAGCGGTACTTCCACAGCGGCGAATGGCAGTCATCGGGGCCGATGGTGCCGTCGAGCAGCTCCGCGATCGCCGTCCCGGCCTCGCGACCGAGGTTGTCGAGGATCGCCTCGCCGATCTCCGCGGTCGCACCGGCCGGCGCACCCGAGTAGCTGTTGTCCGCAAAGAACCGGAAGCTGGCCTCGAAGGAACGGAGCATCTCGAAGAACCGCCGCGGATCGCCGCGACCGCCGCGTTCCGGTGAGCGTTCTCCCCGGCTCGCGCGCCATGTCTCGACCGTCTGGCGCGGCAACCGCTTGTAGTCGGGATCGACCCAGTCGCCGTGGAGCGCCAGGAGCTGCGAGGTCTCCACCAGACCGCCGTGGGTGTCGCCGACGAGATCCGCGGCGTCGACGCCCGGAATTTCCGCCAGGATGTCGTCGAGATTCGCGGTGCCCGCCGTGAGGCGGCTGATCAGGAGCGAGAAGATCGGCGCCATGCGCAGGCCGTAGCGGCGATTCGCACGCACGCACGCCTTCTCGATGGCGAGGAAGTGACGCGGCCCACCGTGGAAATTCGACACCATCACGTGCCGAAATCCCTGGGCCGCGAGCGTCCGGCCGAGATCCTCGAGCACGCGGACCGTGGTCGCGGGCTGGAAATAGAGGGATCCAGGCTGCGGGACGGTGTCGGTGGAGGCGTATACGAAGGGGAGCTTCAGGAAGACGCGGTCCCGATGGCGCTCCGGAAGGAAACGCAACGCCCGCTCGGCCAGCGCCTCCCCCTCGAGGGCGTCGGCACCGAGGGGAAGATGGGGGCCGTGCACTTCCAGGGGCGAACAAGTGAGCAGGACCACCGCGTTCGCGCGATCGATGCGATCGAAGGCAGTCTTGGTGAG
>JBHHVG010000242.1:0-5238 GCA_046754165.1 Myxococcota bacterium | reverse complement strand
GATCGATCGCCTGTGCAGCGAAGCCCGGCAGGAGGGCTGCATCATCGCCGGTCCAGTCGATTCCGGCCCGCCGGTGGGCTACTGGGCCTTCCTGCGCGATCCCGACGGCCACACCCTCGAGATCTCCTTCGGTCAGGAGGTCGGCGCGATCGTCGACCGCAGCGGGGTGAGCTGAGACCCGGCGGCCGGGTCGCCGACGGCGGCTACTGCCGCTTGCGCTGGCTGGCGGGCAGGATGCGCTTGCGCAGGCGGAGGTTCGAGGGCGTGACCTCCAGCAGCTCGTCGTCCTCCATCCACTCGAGCGCCCACTCGATCTGGACCACCCGGGGCGGCGTGAGGACGGCCGCCTCGTCCTTGCCGGCGGCCCGGACGTTGGTGAGCTTCTTCGCCCGGGTGACGTTGACGTTCATGTCCTTCTCGCGGCGGCTCTCCCCGACGATCTGGCCCTCGTAGACGGGAACGCCCGAGGTCACGAACATCGTGGCGCGCTCCTGGATGTGAAAGAGCGCGTACGGCGTCGTCTTGCCCTGGTCGGTCGAGACGATCGCCCCGACCGGGCGCGCCACGAGGTCGCCAGACCACGGCTCGTAGCCCCGCACCGTCCGGTGGAGCACGCCGTCGCCGCGTGTGTCCGAGAGGAAGTCGCTGCGGTAGCCGAACAGCCCACGGCTCGGAGCGATGAAGGTGAGCCGCACGTCGCCCTCGCGGTTCTCCATGGAGACGACGCGCCCTTTGCGCGCCGAGATCCTCTCGATCACCACGCCCATGAAGGCCTCGGGAACCTCGGCGACGACGTCTTCGACGGGCTCGCAGATCTTGCCGTCGATCTCGCGCTTGATGATCTCCGGACGCGACACGCTGAACTCGTACGATTCGCGCCGCAGGGTCTCGATCAGGACCGCGAGCTGGAGTTCGCCCCGGCCGGCGACGACGAAGGTCTCGGGCGTGTCGCCCTGATCGACGGTGATGGAGACGTTGCCGAGGCCCTCGCGGCGGAGCCGGTCGCCGATCTGTCGGCTGGTGACGAACTTGCCATCCTGGCCGGCGAACGGGGAGTTGTTCGGCGAGAAGCGCACGCGAATGGTGGGCGGATCGACGTGGATCCGCGGCAGCGGCTCGGGCGCCTCGGGAGCGCACAGGGTGTCGCCGATCTCGATGGAATCGACTCCGGCGATCACGGCCAGATCGCCGGCCAGGGCGTGAACGAGCTCGATGCGGTACAGCCCGCGGGCGCCCAGCAGCTTGGTCACGCGGAACTCCTCGGGATCGCCGTTCTCGGGAATCCGCGCGACCCTCGCTCCGCGCTCGAGGCGGCCCCGCTCGACCCGGCCGATCACCAAGCGGCCAATGAACTCGTCGTAGTCGAGCGTCACGGCCTGGAACTGGAGCGGCCCCTCGGTGTCCACCCGCGGCGGTGGCGCGTGCTCGAGGATCACCTCCAGCAGGGGCCGCAGGTCTTCTCCCGGCTGCTCGGGCGAGAGCGAGGCGATGCCGCGTTTCGCCGAGGCGTAGACGATCGGAAAGTCGAGCTGCTCGTCACTGGCGCCGCTGGCGGCGAGCAGGTCGAAGACCTCGTCGACGACGGCGTGGGCCCGCTGCTCGGGGCGGTCGATCTTGTTCACCACCAGCAGGGGCTTCAGTCCGTGCGCCAAGGCCTTGCCGACCACGAAGCGGGTCTGGGGCATCACGCCTTCGACCGCGTCGACCAGCAGCAGCACGCCGTCCACCATGCCGAGCACGCGCTCGACCTCGCCGCCGAAGTCCGCGTGCCCCGGCGTATCGACGAGGTGGATCCGGACGCCGTCGAACTCGACCGCCGTTTCCTTGGCGCGGATCGTGATGCCGCGCTCCCGCTCCAGGTCCTCGGAGTCCATCACCCGATCTTCGACGACCTGGTTCTCGCGGAAGGCGCCGGTTTGACGCAGCAATCCGTCCAACAGCGTCGTCTTGCCGTGATCCACGTGGGCGATGATCGCCAGGTTGCGGAGGTCCTTGCGCAGGTCCTTCATGCGACGCGGCAGGCTAGCAGATGCAGGGGGTTCGGACCCGCTGCACTGCGCTGGTGAGCGCGGTCTCGCCCGACCGCCGCCCTTGTCCGGGAGCGGGGGCTGTTCGATCCTCCCCCTTCCCCTGCACGAGGAGCGGACATGAAGGAGCTGAGCGGCAAGGTCGGCGTGGTTACCGGAGCGGCGAGCGGCATCGGCCGCGCGCTGGCCGCGCGCTTCGCGGCCGAAGGCATGAAGCTGGTGCTCGCCGACGTCGAGGAAGGCGCGCTCACCACGGCGGTCCGGGAGCTGGAGGCGGGCGGCGCCGACGCCCTCGGAGTGCCGACCGACGTCAGCCGCGCCGGAGACCTCGAGACCCTGGCACGCGCGAGCCTCGACCGCTTCGGCTCGGTCCACGTCGTCTGCAACAACGCGGGCGTCTTCAGCGGCGGAACGGCCTGGGAGTGCTCGGTGCAGGACTACGAATGGGTGCTGGGGGTCAACACCTGGGGAGTGATCCACGGCGTGCGCGCGTTCACGCCGATCCTGCTCGAGCAGGCCGAGCGAGGCATCGAGGGCCACATCGTGAACACCGCGTCGATGGCCGGGCTCACCGCGTTGCCGTTCGCCTCGATCTACCACATGAGCAAGCACGCAGTGCTCGCGTTCAGCGAGTGCCTGTACCACGAGCTCGCCATGCGGGGCGGGACGGTCGGTGTGTCCGTGCTGTGCCCGGAGCTGATCGCGACGCGGATCGCAGACTCGGGTCGCAATCGACCGGAGCGGTTCGGCGAATCTCCCGCCCGCTCCTCCGAGCACCAGCTCGTGGAGAAGGCCATCGCCGAAGGGACTGCCTCGGGGCTGCCCCCGGCCGCGATGGCGGATCGCGTCGTCGACGCGATCCGGGACAAGCGCTTCTACATCCTGGCGGAGGATGGCTGGCGCGACAGCTGCCACACGCGCCTCGACGACATCCGCGCCGGCCGCAACCCGACCCTCGCCGTGCCGTCCTGATCGCCGGCCGCGCGCTGGCGGCGTGGCCTCGCGGCCGGGTATCGTATCCGGAGCGGGCAGCGCGCGACCAGCTGCCGAATCGGATCGCCCCCATGCCGAAAGCCGAGCTTCGCGAACGCATCCAGGAGCTGCTGGCCGAGCTCGAGCAGATCGAGGCCGAGGAGCCCGCGGCCCGCGACCGGCTCACCGCCGTGCTGCAAGAGATCCGCGCAGCCGTCGAGGCGAGTGGAGGCGGGGAGTCCTCGGCCACCGAATCGCTGATCGAGCGCCTGAACGAGGCCGCCCGCCACTTCGAGGAGAATCACCCGACCTTCACGGCGATGGTCGGGCGCGTCGCCGATAGCCTCGCAAACCTCGGGATCTGACTCAGCGACGGGTCGATGCGGCCCAGATCACCTCGCAGACGCGCTCGACCGCGCCGTCGGGAAGCCACGGGTGGACCGGGAGCGACATCGCCTCGGCGCAGGCGCGCTCCGCCTCCGGACGGAGCAGCCCCTCGGTCGGCCGCAGGGCGCGGGCGAAGCCGGGCTCGCGATAGACGGGACGCGGGTAGTAGTGTCGCGTCTCGACGCCGGCTTCCGCGAGCGCGCGACGCAGCGCCCCGGCGCGGGGGGAGCGCAGGGTGTACTGGCTCCACACCGGGATCTCCGCCGGCCCGACGGTCTGGACGACCACGTCCGGACAGTCCGACAGCAGCTGCGCGTAGCGCGCGGCGTGGCGCGCGCGGCGGTCATTCCAGCGCTTGAGGTAGGGGAGCTTTGCGCGCAGGATCGCGGCCTGGATCTCGTCGATGCGGCCGTTCGTTCCGGGGAGCGTGTGGCACCCGACGCTGTCCTGCCCGTGGTGGCGCAGGCGGCGGAGGCGGTCTGCCAGCTCGGGGTCGTCGGTCGTGACGCAGCCCGCGTCGCCGGCGGCGCCGAGGTTCTTGGTCGGATAGAAGCTGAAGCCGGCTGCGGCTCCCCACGCCCCGGCGGGCCGGCCGCCGCGCGCCGCTCCGATCGCCTGGGCGGCGTCCTCGACGATGGGTAGATCCCGGGCCGCGGCGAAGTCCGCGATGGGCCCCATGTCCGCGCAGCGTCCGAACAGGTGAACCGGCAGCACGGCGCGGGTGCGCGCGGTCGTCCGTGCGTCGAGGGTCTGCGGATCGAGGTTGAACCCGCCCGCCTCGACGTCGCCGAAGACCGGGGTGGCCCCGACGAGCAGCACCGCCTCGATCGTCGCGAAGAACGTGAAGGGAGTCGTCAGGACCTCGTCGCCGGGCCCGATGCCGCAGGCCCGCAGGGCCAGCTCCAGCGCCTGGGTGCCCGAAGCAACCCCGACGGCGAAGTCCACGCCCACAGCGGCGGCCATCGCGGCCTCGAATGCCGCGGTCTCGGGCCCGAGCAGGAAGCGACCCGAGCGAAGCACGCGCAGCGCGGCGGCGTCGACCGCCTCCCCCACCACCTCGCGCTCGGCGGCCAGATCCTCCATCCGGATCTGCCGGCCGGCGGCACCGCGGCCTTCGGAGCCGTCGCGGTCCACGCTGTCTCCTGCTCTCGGGGAAGGCTGCCGCTCTCCCGCGGCGGCCTTCCGATGATACGCGAACCCGGGGTACGGCGAGATCGGAAAATTCCTCGACGGCCGCAATCGCGCCCACCCCCGCGATTCGCCCTGTACGAGGCGCTCCCTTTCGTCAAGGACAAAGCGGAAAACGCCGAAGAGTCCAGTAGACGAGGCGCGACCTGGCAGGAGCTGCGCGGTGCCGCGCCAGTGGAGCAGACGGACGATTCTGCTCGAGGTGGACAATGGATGCAATCCGAAGGGGGGGGCTGTGGCGCGCCGCGCTGACGGCGCCGCTGCTGATTGCCGTCGCCGGATGCACGACCCATCCGACCGCCCCCGCCGAGCTGACCGACGGCGCCCAGGCGTACCGTGAAGGCCGCTTCGCCGACGCCGAGCTGATCTGGCTCGAGGCGTTGGCGAAGTCGGAGAAGTACGGAGACGAAGATCCGCGCCTCGCGCAGAGCCTGCACATGCTCGCCAACCTGGCGGTACAGCAGGAGCGATACGACGAGGCGGTGCCGCTGTACGAGCGCTGGATCGACGTGCGGGAGCGGGGCCTCCACCCGGAGGACGCCGTCTTCGCCGATGGCCTCGAGGCCCTCGCCGGCGTCCACATGGTCGAGGGCCACCACGCCGCGGCGGTCCCGCTCTACGAGCGCGCGCTCGCGGTGCGCGAGAACGACACGTCGATGGACAA
>JBHHVG010000241.1:0-5243 GCA_046754165.1 Myxococcota bacterium | reverse complement strand
TCGGGCCGTGCGGGGTGGTGAAGGTCGCGGCGCGGGCGGTGCCCGCAGTGGCCTCGAGGGAGAACCGGAACGGGGGCGTCAGGGGCCCTACCGGTAGGTCTTTCGCTCGCCGGAGCTCTTGCGAAGCCGGGTCCGGCGGTGCTTGGCCTTGAGCCTGCCCCGGTGGCGGGCGGACTTGCCGCGATTGCGGTGCGGCAGCGGCTTGCTCTTCTTCACCCAGGCCTCCGGATCGTGGGGAGGGCGCATCGTAGGCCACGGATCTCCTGAAGTCCATGCCGCGGGGGACGGCCCCGGAGGCTATTCTGGGCCGTGGGCCAACCCCGTGAGGAGTCCCATGGCCAGCGATGGCGCCGCGGACCGGATGGCGGATTTCGACCTCACCGCGGAGCAGCGGCAGGTCCGCGCGACGGTCCGGGAGTTCGCCGAGCGCGAGATCCTGCCCTTCGTGGAGCAGTACGAGCGCGAGGAGCGCTACCCGCTCGAGCTGATCGAGAAGCTGATCCCCCTCGGCCTGATCGCTCCCATGATCCCCGTAGAGTACGGGGGCTCCTTCAGCGACGTCGTGACCTACGGCGTGATCTGCGAGGAGCTGGCCCGGGTGGACTGGGTCGTCGCCTCCGTGGTGTCGGTGACGAACTCGCTGGTGGCCGGCTCCATCCTGCGCCACGGCAGCGACGCGCAGAAGCAGCGCTGGCTGCCGCCGATGGCCCGCGGCGAGTGTCTCACGTCGGCCTGCCTGACCGAGCCCGGCGGCGGCACCGACCTCGCCAACATGCGCACCACCGTCACCCGGGTCGAGGGCGGCTACCGGGTAAGCGGCACCAAGGTCTTCATCTCCCACGCTGCGCACGCGGGGCTCTTCTTCGTCGTCGCCACCGTCGACCGCGCCGCAAAGCACAAGGGCGTCACGGCGCTGCTGGTCGATCCGCGCGCGAGCGAGGGCATCACCATCGGTGATTTCCCCATGCGCACGCTCAAGCGCGACAAACTGGCCGAGGTGCACTTCGACGACGTCTTCGTTCCGGAGGAGGGCCTGCTCGGCAACGAGGGAGGCGGCTTTCCGGTGCTCGGCGGCGCCCTCGACATGGGCCGCTACTCGGTGGCGGCGCGCTGCGTCGGCCAATCGCAGCGCTGCATCGACCTCGCGGTCGCCTACGCCATGGACCGCGAGGCTTTCGGCCAGAAGATCGGCGAGTTCCAGTTGATCCAGAAGAAGATCGCCGACATGATCTGCCGCACCGAATCGGCCCGCTCCCTCGTCTACCGCCTGGGCCGCATGAAGGATGCCGGCATCCAGCGCGCGAGCCTCGAATCATCGCTGGCAAAGCTGACCGCCAGCGAGGCGGCGACGAACAACGCCCTCGACGCCATCCAGGTGCACGGCGGCTACGGTCTGTCGGCGGAGTACGAGGTGGGGCGCCTGCTGCTCGAGGCCAAGTCGCTGGAGTTCGGAGAGGGGACCAGCGAGCTGCATCGCAAGATGATCGCCGAGTTCGCCCTCGGCATCCGCAAGCAGTAGGAGGAGGAGTTGGACGCGACTGCCGCTCGCCGCGAGCTACTCGAGCTGATCCTCTCCGTCTCGTTCCGCCGCGAGCAGGTGACCCTCGCCAGTGGCAAGCAGAGCGACTTCTACCTCGACCTGCGCCAGACGCTGATGCGGCCGCGGGGAGTCGCCCTGGCCGGAGACCTGGTGTATGAGCGCCTGGCCGCCGGCCCGCCCGTGGAAGCGGTCGGGGGCATGGCCGTGGGTGCCGTACCGCTGGTGACGGCGGTGCTCGCCACGGCCGCGGCCCGCGAAGCGGAGACCCCGCTGCTCGGCTTCTTCGTGCGCAAGCAGGCGAAGAGCCACGGCCTGGGCCGCCGCATCGAGGGAGGCTTTGCGCCGGGTCAGCGCGTGGCGCTCGTCGAGGACACGGTGACGACCGGCCGCTCGACCCTCGAGGCCATGGACGCGGTCGAGGACGAGGGCGGCAAGGTCGGCCGTGTGCTGTGCCTGGTCGACCGAGGCGAGGGCGCCGCCGAGGCGTTCCGGGCCCGCGGTGTCGAGATCGAAGCGATCTACACCCGCACGGATCTCCCGGTCTAGCGGGCGCGGCGATCTCGTGGACGCGAAGCTCGCCTTCTGGACCTGGGCTCTCGCCAACTTCGTCGCAGTCGTCGTTCTCGGGCTCGACGGCGTGCGCCACATCCGCGCCGGCCGCGTGCACGCGCACCGACGGCGCATGCTGACTGCCGCTGGCTTCGTGGGGCTGTTCCTGGTCTCCTATCTGTCTAAGGTCGCCTTCGTCGGGCGCGAGGACCGCAGCCAGTGGAGCGACGCGTCGCTCGTGACGCTGTACGTCCACGAGACCTGCGTCGCAGTGATGCTGCTGGCGGCGTGCGTGGCGTGGTTGCGGACGCGCCGTTTCGGGAAGCTCCAGGACGGTGTCCCACCGTCTCCGGAAGCGCGGGAGCCCGACCGTCGCGTGCACCGGCGGGCCGGGCGGGTCGCGCTGGTCGCCGGTGGGCTGGCGCTGCTGACGGCGGCCGGGGTGCTCGCCGGAATGTACGGGCGCGCCGGCAGCTGACCTACGGGGCGCCGCACGCGGAAAGGAGCAGCTCCATGCACCTCAATCTGGGATCCATCCTGCGGGCCAGCGCCGAGGCGCGGCCCGAGCACGTGGCGGTCCGGCTCGACAGCGCGACGCTCAGCTACGCCGAGCTCGACCGCGCCGCCCGCGGCTTTGCGGCGAGCTTGCGCGCCCGCGGAATCGCTCCCGGAGACGCCGTCGCGCTGATGATTCCGAACGTCACCGAGTTCTCGATCAGCTACTTCGGCGTGCTCTACGCGGGCTGTACGGTCGTGCCCCTGAACGTGTTGCTGTCGCCTCCGGAGGTCGCCTATCACCTCGAGGATTCGGACGCGCGCCTGTTGGTGGCCCATCCGCTGTTCGCGGGGCCGGCCGGTGAAGGCGCCGCTGCCGCCGGGGTCCCTGTCGTCACCGCGGGCGGGGACGACGACGACAGCGTCGCTGCCATGGCCGCCGCCCTGCCCGTCGACTCGCTGCACGCGACTGTCGCCACGGACACCGCGGTGATCCTCTACACCTCCGGCACCACCGGCAAGCCCAAGGGAGCCGAACTCACCCACGCGAACCTGCTCATCAACTGCGGTGTGGTCGTACCGAAGCTGCTGCCCATCGGGCGAGACGACGTGACTCTGGCGACGCTTCCGCTGTTCCACTCCTTTGGCCAGACGTGCATCCAGAACGCCACGATTTCTGTCGGCGCCACGTTCACGCTGCTGCCGCGCTTCGGTCCCAAGGAGGCCTTCGAGCTCATCGAGCGCGACCGCGTCACGATCTTCGCCGGCGTGCCCACCATGTACTTCGCGCTGCTGAACCACGAGGGAGCCGATGCCTACGACGTCTCTTCGCTCCGCCTGTGCATGGCCGGCGGTGCGCCGTTGCCCGTCGAGGTCCTGAAGGCCTTCGAGGCGAAGTACCCCGTTCAGATCCTCGAGGGCTACGGCCTGTCCGAGACCTCGCCGGTCGCGAGCTTCAACATGCTCGATCGCCCTCGCAAGCCCGGCTCCATCGGCTATCCGGTGTGGGGGGTCGAGATGGCCATTCTCGACGATCAGGACCGGCCGGTGGCCGACGGCCTGCGCGGCGAGATCTGCATCCGCGGTCACAACGTGATGAAGGGCTACCTGAAGCGGCCGGACGCCACTGCCGAGGCCCTGCGCGGCGGCTGGTTCCACAGCGGCGACATCGGCATTCGCGATCCCGACGGCTCCTACGCCATCGTCGACCGCAAAAAGGACATGATCCTGCGCGGCGGCTTCAACGTGTATCCCCGGGAGGTCGAGGAGGTGCTCTACGCCCACGAGGCCGTCGTCGAGGCGGCAGTGGTCGGCGTTCCGCACGAGAGCCACGGCGAAGAGGTGAAGGCGGTATTGGTGCTCGGCGCGGGCTACTCGCTCTCGGCCGACGACGTGATCTCCTATTGCAAGGAGCGGCTCGCCGCCTACAAGTATCCCCGCATCGTCGAGTTTCGAAACGACCTGCCGAAAGGGCCGACGGGCAAGATCCTGAAGCGCGAGCTCAGCTGACGGTTCCATCCGAACCCACCGTCGATTCGGACTCTTCCCGAGGTGGCCGCGCTTCCTTCGAGCGAGGGATTCGGGTGGGCGACGGGCAGGGGAGCGTCAGGCGGTTCATTCGCCTCGATTCGCGGAGCGCAGACGCGCTTCGACCATGCGTTGGTACTGCTCCGGGTGCGGCGTGATGAAGAGGCCTTCGGACTCTGCACAGAGCAGGTCGCCGGCCAGCATCCGGCCCTCGGTGAAGATCTTGCGCCCGCTGACCCGGACGATCTCGCCCACCAGCCGCAGCTCGCGATGCAGCGGCGCCGGCGAGCGGAAGCGGACCGTAAGGGTGCCGGTGAAGCCGGTCTCGCCGCTCATGCCCTGGACGAAGCCCAGCACCTCGTCGAACGCCGCCGCGATGAAGCCGCCGTGGACGCAGCCCGGCGGGCCCTCGTAGGCGGCGCCGTAGCGGACGCGCCCGACCACCCGCCACTCGTCCTCCTCCTGGAGCACGATCGGAGGCGCAAGTGGGTTGGCCATTCCGGTGAGAGGGCTCTGGTCCACGAAGGTGCCCACATCCGGGTCGGCCGGGGCCTCGGTATCACGGTCTTCGCGCCGCAGGCGCGGGTGCGTCGCCAGGCGCGTCGAGTAGCGCTCGAGCGCGTCCGCCGCGCCCCGCAGCTCGCTCTCGGGCGCGTTGCTCTGCACCAGGCGGCTGATCACGCGGCGCATGGCGGTGGCCAGGCGCCGCTTCTGAACCCAGGCGCCGCTGGTCGGCGGCAGCAACGCCTCCCAGCGCTCGACGAACTCCCGCTGGCGCTCGGCCCGATCGTTCACGAGAGACGGCTCTCTTCCATGCGCTCCCGGGCTTCGAGCAGCTTCTGGAACATCTCGGGCCTGGCGGAGATGAAGATGGCCTCGGCCTCGGCGCAGAGGGTCTCGCCGGCGAACAGCTGACCACTCGCGAAGATCTTGCGGCCCTGCTTGCGATCGATCTGGCAGCGGTACTCGAGACCCGTGTGGAGGGGCGTCGGGCTGCGGAAGCGGATCGTGAGGGTGCCGGTAAAGCCCGGCGACCCGGACAGCGACTGGACGAAGCCGAGGACCTCGTCGAATGCCGCCGCGACGAAGCCGCCGTGGACACTGCCCGGCGGCCCCTCGTAGGCCGCGCCAA